>JBAXGN010000027.1 GCA_037139415.1 Verrucomicrobiota bacterium
CCCGGAAATCCTCCCAGATAGCCTCCATGATCTGAAGCTTTCGGTCAATCGGCAGAGCTTTAACTTCTTCCGCTATCATGCGGTAACAATACCTTGCTCCCGGCAAATCTGCCAGCTAAAAGAAATTTTTACCGTTCCTGACGTGGATTCAACGGAACACGGTTTTGTTTTGGGAAACCGCAACTCCGTTGGAGCTGAGGATCACTACCTCCAATATCTGGGGCAGCCCCGTGAGAAAAAAGTCAAATGCGTAACAGCACACCCGGGGTCTTCCTTGATAAACTGAAGGACAACCTAGCATCACTTCCCCGGCTCGGCGTTCGGGCTTTCGGCATTCTTCCCTGATTCTTCACAGATTCGCTTGCGGGACCCGATCAGGACGGGAATGGAAACCGCCGCGTAAAGGCCCGCCGCAATCAGCAGCGATTCCCGCATGCCCACCCAATCCGCCAGGCTGGTGATGCCCAGGCTGGCAAAGGGCATCAGCCCGAAGAAGCTCAGCCCCACGAGGGCGGAGACCCGTCCGCGCAACGCGTTGGGCGCGCGTTCCTGAACAATGGTGTTGGCGATGCCAATCAAGGTGGATACGCCGAGCGATTGCAGGATCAACGCGGCTCCCGCAACCGCGAAACGGTGAGCCAGAGCCAAACTGATCATGGCCACCACCACCCCAACCACCGCCACCATCATTAATCGGCAACGCGTGTGCCTCGGCACCGTCAGCAAGGTGATCGAGCCGGCAAACGATCCAAACGCCGAGACGCCCATCAGCAAGCCCATGTGATGCGCCCCCAGATGCAGCACGTTGCGGGCATACAACGGCAGCATGACCACCATGACCGGAAAGACAAATACGGTGATGGACCCGATCAAGGCGATCATGGCCAGGGTGGGCTTGTCCGAGCGGGCATATTGAATGCCTTCCTTGATGCCGCCACGGCGGCGCGATTCTTCCTCGGCGGTTCCCGGCAGGCGCGGCGGCAGGCTGAACAGCGCGGCCATCAGGGCCACGAATGAAAAGGCATTCAGATAAAACGCCGACGCCGTCCCCCACAGGCCAATCACATAACCGGCCACCGCCGGGCCAATCAGGCGCGTGCCATGAAAAACGGACCGGTCAATGGCAATGGCCGTGGCCAGGTGTTCCTTGGGGACCAGTTCGGGAACCAGCGCGGACGCGGCGGGCATTTCAAAGGAATTCGAGACCCCGATGATGGCGGCAATCACCACCACGTGCCAGATTTGAATCCGCCCGCTGGCCACCAGCCAACCCGCCAGCAGCGCCAGGATGATTTGCACAACCTGGGTTGCCAGCAAAATGCCCCGCCGATCGTAGCGATCCGCACAGACCCCGCCGATCATGGAAAAGGCGATCATGGGAATGCCGGCGGCGAAATTGACCATGCCGAGCACCATGGCGCTGGTGGTGAGGTAGGTCATCACCCAGTTCTGGGCCATCACCTGCATCCAGGTGCCGGTCATGGATACGGCTTCCCCCGCCATGTACCGCATGAAGGGGCCATGGCTCAGGGCGATCCGGATTTTTCCCGGCACAGAATGGGTGGGCTCGTCGGTCACCGCTTTAACTTCAACATGACATCGCCATCAGAGCAAAGCAAATACGTGCAGAAGCAAGACGCTGCCACCCGATGACTTCCGCAATGCCGGAACTGGGTTTTCATGGGCTGCAATCCTGAAGGATTTGGCGAACGAAACCAACGGCATCTGCTTGGATTTCCGGATCGGGACGCCCGTACAGAAATTCGGCAACGCGCCTTGGACCAATGGCATCGGGATCAAGGAAATCAGCCTGCAAGTGTTTCAGGGCTTTTACGACGCTGCCGTCTGCAAGCAACGGACGCAGTTGCGCCGACACATCCGAAACACCACGACCGTAATTCCGGAGTACATAAAACAAATCATAGGCATCCTTGTTCTCACCGCGAATGTGGAACGCAAGGGCTTTGAGCGCGACAAACGCCCCTGCCCCGCACACACGAAGAACCCGAGTGGCAGTTTCCCCGGCAATGGTTCGTCCAGCCAGCGTCACGGACTGATGGTTCTTAAACGCCAGATGCAATCCGGGCGCAATGATCGCCGCCCAATCTTTCGTGAGAGGAAACAACCGTCCCGCCTGCGCTTCAGCGCTCTGCTCCGGCTCGATCAGAAAATCCACCGTCACCGGCGGATCGCTAATGCGCCAGCGCTGCCGGGTGGGTTGCCCGTTTTCATTGACATCCACAGTGAACTTGGCATTCCGCAGGCGCTCAGCGACCTCCTGATACCGTTGTTCACCCACCAGCGCGAACGCCAGCCCCAAGTCCAAATCCAGTGTGCCAACGTGAGGGGGCACATTCTCCGGCAAATTCTGTTGGTCAATCAGCAGTGACGGCACAAGCCCACCCACAACCACCAGTTCCGGCATCAAATCGCCGAGCTTCGTAGCAAGATACAGGCAGGTGGATTTTACGCGTGCCATCTGGGCGGGCGGATAACCGGCGGCAGTCGTTGGTTTCTCAGGCATGGCCGCCCTTCCTCAAGAGTTTCTGCCACAACTGATCCGCTGCTTCCACCGACCGCTCGGGATGATTTTTCAAATCCAGATACACCTGCACCGGATGAACACAGCGGATGCCATTGCGCGCTTCCGCCCCATGAAACACACCTTCATCATTCGGCACGACGAACCACACATTTTCGCCACGTTGTTCCTCATGGAAGCCCATCGCCTGACGTGCTGCGGCAGATGGGATTTGTGCGACGTAGAAGACGACGAGTCGGAAGCCGGCGAATTGGTTCAGCAGCCACGCTCCCGCCAAGCCGGTGACCGCGTACTCGCATTTACCTTGCTTCAACTGCCCGGCCAATTGGCGCAGCACCTCATCGCCGGAGCGCGCCGCGATGTGACCACGCACAATGCGATGCCTGGAAAAATCGTAAACCTCGCGCCAGGCAGCCAGCAGCGCGTCATAGTCCGCGACTTTAACCGCACCATTTGAATCGCGCACCACCAATTGCTGCGCTTCCAGTTGCCGGACAATGCGGCTGGTAAAACCTTCATCCAAACCACACGTCCTCGCCAGTTCCCGCTGCGTGAACGCACGCTCCGGTTCTAGCAGCAGCCAACGGGAAATCCGCGCACTCTTTGGGGCGAACAAGCTACGTGGCCGCCCCGCACGCTTAAACTGGTTCGGCTTACCTTCGATCCTCACTCGCAAACCCGGCCCGGCCAGATAGGCGTTGCCCGACAAATCCAACCAGCACACCTCCGCTTCCTCGCACAGTTTTCGCCCGACTTCGCCAATGAAAGGCACAGCCACCAATGGGATGAATTTTTGGGGGGATTTTTCGACAAACCGGCAGATGGATCGGATCGCCATCGCCACCGCGGAAGCCTGACCGGACGCCTTCCACTCCACGGCGAAGTGCAAGTTCCCCGCCGACATCAGCAAATCCGCCCGGTTATTTTCGTCTCCAGGTACTACCGGTTCGAGTTTGACGTTGACGCGGCCCGGCGGCACAGCCAGCAACTCCGCCAGCCGGCGCGGGATTTCTTCTACCATTCTTGGGGCCAATGACCGACTCATATTGCTCAAATACTATTGTTTGACCGCGCGGTCAAGTACCATAATTTAAGCAAGTAACTAAACCCATATCTTCCCGGCCATCATTGCTCACGCAGCCAGCCTGATACAATGGTCAGTTATTCGTTGAACCTGCTCCCGGTCCTCGCCCGCGCACTTACAACGGTTGCCCATCCGCTTCCTGGCGGGCGGCCTGCAGGAAATCCATCAGGATTCTGATGCGGGGCTGGGCCAAAGTGCGGGCGTTTTCCAAGCGTAATTGCGGAGGCAAGGTATTCAGGCACTTTTGCAATACCGCCAGCGCATCGCTGAAGGTCTGGTACCGCGTATCGCGTCCCACCTTGGCAAACATGCGCATGATATTCACCGCGCCCAACTGCTCCAGGATGTCGGCATCGCGCAGAATCAATCCCTCCTGGGTTTTGGGTTCCGCCTGGGGTTGATGCGTGCGAATCGCCTCCACTACGGCGGCAATTTTGGCATGGGGAAAACCCAACTTGGCCAGGATTTCCGGCGTCATGTGCATGGCATACGCCACGCAATCCCAATGGGCCAATTCCACGGGATCTTCCGGACGGTGTCCGATAAACACCCCCAAGTCATGCATCCACGCCGCCGCAAAGACGATGTCGTCATCATACGTCAACCCTTCACCGATTTTGCGGGTCAAATGATACAGGCGCGCCTGGTGACTGAACTTATCCGGCGGCTGGGCCTGTTCATGAATATAGGCAACAATATGGTCGCGCCAACTCATAGGCAGCTTACGCGAGCTTCACCGCCGGCAAACAGCGCGCACAGAGCGTGGGATGGGCCGGGTTGCCGCCCACATTGGTCTCCCAATGCCAGCAGCGTTCGCATTTCTCGCCTTCCGCCTTGGTAACCGTTACCGCAAGGGTCTCCCCGGTTTGCACCGCCAACTGGGAAACATTCAGCAGTTCCTGCAGCGCGGGACCGTGCGCTTGCGCCAGCGCGGCATCCGCGGCGGGCAAGGTAAAGGACACTTTGGCCTCCAGTGATTTGCCAATGTGCTTGGATTGCCGGGCTTTTTCCAATTCCGGCAGAGCCGCTTCGCGCAAGGCAAACAGACGCTGCCAGACGGAATTATCTTCCTCAGATTGGGTGAGCCCCACCGGTTTCCAATCGCTGGCATGTACGGACGGCGTGGGACGGCCCGGGATGTGCTCCCAGGCTTCATCCGACGTGAACGCCAGGATGGGAGAAAGCAACTGGCTCAAGCCAGTGACCAGACGATAGAGAGCGGTTTGGGTGGAACGCCGCCGCGCGGACTGCGCAGGATCGGTGTACAGCCGGTCTTTCACGAGGTCATGGTACATGGCGGAAAGTTCCACCGCCGCAAACTGGCTGATCCGCTGATAGACCACATGGAATTCAAACGTCTCATAGGCAGCCGTGACCGCCTGTTCCAGCTTGCCGAACTCGCCCAGAATCCAGCGGTCAAGCCCAGTCAATTCGGCATCCGGCACGGCGTGCTTGGCCGGATCGAAATCAAACAGGTTGGAAAGCTGGTAACGCAGCGCATTGCGGATGACACGATAGGTTTCGCCCACTTTGCGCACACGCTCCTCGCTGACGACAATGTCGTTGCGATAATCCTGCGAGGCCACCCAGAGCCGCACCACATCGCCACCGAAATCCTTGATGTACTGCTCGGACGTCTGTGGTTTGACATAGCCCCCCTGCCCTTGCTTGCTCTTGGAAATTTTTTCGCGGTCCGCGTCCACCATGAACCCATGGGTCAGGACGGTCTTGAACGGAGCGGCACCATTGCCCGCCAGGGATAGCAGCAAGGAGGATTGGAACCAGCCGCGATGCTGGTCCGAGCCTTCCAGATAGACATCCGCCTGCCATTGATCCTTGCCGGTTTTACCGGGGTGCTGCAATTCCGGGCGCTGCATCAGGACGGCGCGGGAACTGGTGCCGGAATCAATCCACACATCCAGGGTATCGCCGGATTTGGCGACGGCTTCCGGGCCGTTCCAATCTGTCGGCTTGAGCAGTGTCCATAATTCCGCCGCTGTCTTTTCAAACCAGGCATTGCTCCCGTGCTTCTCGAACAAATCGGCCGCCGCCCGCACCACGCGCGCATCCAGGATGGGATTGGATTGCGCGTCGTAAAACGCCGGGATGGGCACGCCCCACGAACGCTGGCGCGAGATGCACCAGTCAGGGCGGGTTTCCACTGCGCCCTTGATACGGTTGACACCCCACTCGGGCACCCAGGTGACGTTGTCAATTTCCGCCAGGGCCTGCTGCCGGAATTGCTGATGATCCACCCGAATGAACCACTGGTCCATGGCGCGGAAGATCACCGGCGATTTGCTGCGCCAGCAATGCGGATAGCTGTGGTGATAATTCTCCTGATGCACCAGCGCATGCCGCGTGCGCAATTCATGGAGCACCGCTTCGTTGGCATCGCTCTTGCCGTGCTTTTCCAGGATGGACTTGCCCAAGAGCGCCTCGGGCATCTGCTGTTCGCGCGGCAGATCGGTGGTGATCGCCAATCGTCCGTCGTCATCCACCGGAGAATAGATGGGCAAGCCGTTGCGCCGCCCAAGTTGATAATCTTCCAAACCGTGACCGGGCGCGATATGCACAAAGCCGGTGCCAGTGGTGTTATCCACAAAGTCGTCCCCGGCAAAAAGCTTGCCGGTGCGCTCGCAGAACGGATGCTGGAACTCCAGCAACTTCAGGTGATCGCCATCGAGGCTGCGAATGATGCTGTATTCCCAGCCGCACTTTTCAGCGATCGTCCCCAGCAACATGGTGGAGACAATGTAATCCTCGGAAAGCTCCGGATTATCCTGGCGCGGCACGCGCACGAGCGAATAGGTGAAGGTGGAATTATACGCCACCGCCAGATTGGCGGGCAGCGTCCACGGCGTGGTGGTCCAGATGATGATATAGGTGTTATCGTGTCCGACCACCGGGAATTTTACATACACGCTGGGGCTGACATGGTCGCCGTATTCCACTTCCGCCTCGGCCAAGGCCGTACGACAGGGGATGCTCCAATACACCGGCTTCTTGCCGCGATACACGAACCCTTTTTCCACCAGGTCGGCGAACAAGCGCAGTTCCTGCGCCTCGTATTCCTTGTTCAGCGTCAGGTATGGATTCTCCCAGTCGCCCAGCACGCCTAGGCGCTTGAACTGAACGCGCTGGGTATCAATGAACCGGCGGGCATAGACCTCGCAGGCTTTGCGGATGGCCACAGGATCAGCCGTGGTGTCGCCCGCCTTGCGCATGTCCTGGGTGACCTTGAATTCGATGGGCAGTCCGTGACAATCCCAGCCGGGCACATACGGGGCGTTAAAGCCACGCAGCGTTTTATACCGGATGATGATGTCCTTGAGAATTTTGTTCAGCGCGGTGCCGATGTGGACGTCGCCGTTGGCGAAGGGCGGGCCGTCATGCAGCACGAACTTGGGAGCATGGGCGCGCGCGGCTTGGATTTCCCAATACAAGTTTCGAGCCTCCCACTGGGCAAGGCGCTGGGGTTCACGCGTCACCAGGTCCGCCTTCATGGCGAAATCCGTGCGCGGCAGATTCAATGTGTCTTTGTATTCCATTTGAACAACAATTAAGGGGGCGGAACCTACCACCCCACCCACCATTTTCAAAGCCTAAAAGATGCGTGGGGTAAAACTCGATCTGCTTCCCCTCCCTAGAAACCCCCACTTTCACAAAGAGCGAAATTCTTTGGTTCGTGGGGAGGGGGCCGCGACGCCGCTTTGGATGGGCGCACAAGCCATCCTGTGATTATTCCGTCCCGCTGGGCGGCGGCATGCCGCCTGACGTAATTGGGAAGCCGCAGTGGACTCCCGCGCTCACGCAACTGGACCGAGTAAATCCAAAGCGGTGTCGCCATCCGCCCCGTTCTCCCCCCGGCTGTTGTCACCGCACTCCAAAATTTCCCGCGCCACCATATTTGAGACTCGTTACATCGTCACCTACGTTTGCGGTTGGGCTTCCCCAGGAACCCCCACTTTCAGGTTCATGGATTCAAAAAGCGAAATCTGGTTCCAGGGAATTCTCCCCTTTCGCTTCCTGGCAGGAACAAGCTTCAGGCGCGTCACTTGCCCATCAAATGCTCCAGCACCATTTGGTCAAGGGCCTGATAATCACGATTGGCCACCAACGCTTTGGCTGCCTTTTCGTCGAAACTGCGCGCTTTTTGAACCAATCGCAGGAAGGTGCTCCGGCTGTTGACCAAATGCGCCATCCAATGCTCCGCTTTGGTGGCGCGGAACGGATGCACATCGAAACAGACATATTCGCCATGATTTCCGTACTCGTTGCGTTCGAGGGCGCGCACCTGATTGAACGCCACACGCAGGTTGGCGCTGCCAAACGGTTTGTCCTGATCGAATTTTAAACCGTTCTGATCATTCAGATGCAAGGACCACAATTTGCCGAACGCCATGGCAAAATCAATTTCGTCTGCAGGGTCCAACCCGGCGAGGATGGCGTGGGCACTCTCGATCAAACAGCCGACCCGTTTGGCATCGCACGTTAGTTGTGCAATCGCCAGGGCATGGCCAATCGTGGGTACGTAGGCGTGATCCATCGGTTCATTGGGCTTGGGCTCGATGACGATGCGAATCTGCTTGTCGTATGACAACATCGCATCCACCGCCTCGACCAACTGATCCACCGCGCGCCGGGCGTTTTTCGATTCCCGAATATAAGACCCTTCGCGCGCCAGCCACAAGACGATCAAATCAGTGCCGAGATAACGCGCCACATCAATGCAGCGCAACGACCGTTCAATGGCATACTGACGGCACTTGGCGTCATTGCTGGTATAGGCGCCATCAATGGTGTTGGGACTAAACCATAAGCGGGGGGCCACCATTTCCGCCGCGATGCCCGCGTCGTCCAGGCGCTTCTTCAACTGCTTGGATTCCTGGCGGAGCTGGGCGTCATTCTTGTTATCAATGTCCGGGACGGCATCATCGTCATGGAACATCATCGCATCAAATCCATGCTTTTTGAGTTGTTCGAGCTTCCAATCGAAGGATTGAGCGATACGCGTGGGCGGACCGTAGGGATCCTGGCCTTCACTGAGGTTCCACGGGCCGAAACAGAATTTATAATTTTTCTTTGGCATAGGTCTGGAGGGCACTCTGCCTAAAATTCTTCCGGGTGGAAAGTTAAAAAAACGAGGTCACGAACTCAAGCAACAACAGCTTGACCGGTATCTCCGTCTGGCATGTTCAACGGGATCAAAACGGCCCTACCTGAAATGAAGCACCACCCAAAGGACGCTGGGCACACCCAGCAAATCCCCTGCTCTGCCTGATGCATTTTTGCCAACCGCCTTAAGGCACCACAATGCGGAAGAATCCTTTCTGGCCAGTAAGCCATTTCGGATCAATCGCGATATTGGTGGAGGAACCGGTCATGACATTGGTGGCGATGCGGGTCCAGTTGGTCAAGGTCGTAGTGTTATCAATGTAGAACATCATGCCTGGCGAGCCGCTGAAACCTAATTGCAGACCACCACTTCTGATGTTGCCACTACTGAGCAATGTTCGCAACACCGGCGGCAAGGATTTGACCAGCGTGAGAGTCGTCGCCACATTGTTATCCAATACCGGGTCATTCAGACTGCCAGAAACCACAATGGTATTGGTCGCCACACCGGCGAACGGCACTTGCACAACCAACAGCATCTGAGCACCACCGCCAATCGCCAGATTACCCACGTTAGCAACCACTTGGCCGGCATTGACAGAAAAACTACCGGTCGTGAGGTTCGAGGATATCAGCACCGCACCAACCGGCAACGTATTGGTGAGTTTAACGCCCGACGCGGCAGATGGTCCGTTATTGGTCACGGTAATGTAGTAAGTGAGGTTACTCGTCGCCACAACCGGGGCGGGACTACTATACGCCTTGACCTCCAAATCGGCATTGGCGACAAGTTTTTGCTGATATTGGACGTTGATCGCCCAGCCTTTGGCCATCAGGCCGTCATCATATTGCATGTCGTCCTGCACATACAACAACCAGGTCCCATTCGGATCAGTGCCGTTAAAGACCGCCAGATTCGTGACCGCTCCAGACGGCGCAGGCGCGGCAAAACCGATGGAACCATAGCTGGTAGGACGATAGGTGCCACCTGGCACGTAACCAGATTGAGGCAATGCTCCCGCCGCATCGTCAAAGGTCAGCGTTGCGTTCGTCAACCCGGTAAGATTGCCAATGGTCTGTGACATCAGCACCGACCGCTGCCCTTGCGGACCCACGAGCATGATTTCCATGTCTCGCGGAGAGGTATGACTCAGATTACTCAGCGTTACCGTCACCTTGGTGATAATACCTGAGATACCGGAAACGGAGATGGGCGACGGATATGGATTGGCGGGGCTTTGAGCGGTGCCAATGGCGGGGCTAGTGATGGTAATAGGATTGCTGTTTACGAACCGAACGGAACCCTCGCCGACAATGAAGGTGAACGTAACCGTACCGAAGTTCGTGGAACCATTGGTCAAACTCAGCGTGATTGGCAACAACGTCCCCTTGGCCGCCGTGACAGTAAAGGTAAACGGACGCGAGGCGGTGGCGAGGTAACCAAGTGTCCCATAGGCCTGCATCGTGTTAGTCGTACCGAGGCTTATCCCGTTGGTCGCCAAGAGGGTGGCTACTAAATTCGTCGCTGGCAGCCTGCCCAGATTGCGCAATGACAGGTTGAGCGTCACAGTTTCACCCGGATCAATCACCCCATTGGTGATCAGGTTCTCAGAAACCAGCGCGGCGCTCACGGGCACCAAGATGGGCACGTAATCATCCAGAATCATGATACTTGCGCCGCCAGAACCGGACGCCACAGTCGTACCCGCCGAAGGCTGCGTCAGGTTGATCCCGAACGTCCGGTTGCCTTGGCTCACCTTATTGTCAATAATTTGCAGATAGGCCACTTTCAAGGTTTCGCCGGCGGCGAAGAACACCGTCTGGTTGGTGCCCACGAAATGCACACCCGCCAAGGCGGTGCCATTGGTCGTCACGACATTCACGGAAGCCGGACCGTTGACACTGCCGGTACGTGTAATGGTTACCGGCAGTTGCCCGCCGCTTTCCCGCACCGTGTAATTGGTGGAATCCAGGGAAACCACGCTGTCATCATCCAGAATGGTAATCATCGAGTTGGCCTGGCTGCCAGGCATCGCCGAGCCGACGATCTTACTCAGACTTAAATTGATGGTTTTGTTGGCATTGGTGTAGCTGTTGTCAATGATGGGAACCGTGAAACTTTTAATGGTTTCGCCATAGTTAAAGACCAGCGTGCCATTGACCGGGGTGTAATCGGTACCGCTATTGGCCGTGCCACCACCCGTACTATAGTCCACACTGACCGTACCGAACGTGCTGTTGCTGCGAATCACCGTAACCGTCACTGACCCGCCACCCTCGAGTACGGAATAATTACTCTGGCTGAAGTTCAGGACAGCTTGGTTTTCCAGGATATACAAAACCGCATCCGACGGTGTGCCCAAAGTGGCCCCGCCGACCGGGTTGAACAGCCGCAAGAGCACCGTCTTGGTGGGATCCACGGCGGGATTATCCATGATGGGGATATAGAGGTCTTTGGACATTTCTTTGTTGGTGAACACCAGCGTGGCGCTACTCCCCACATAATCCACCCCATCCACCGCCGTGCCGCCCGGTATCGTGGCAAAATTCACGGACACCGTGCCGCTCCCTCCGTTGGTGCGCAAGACCGAGATCAGCGCATACGTGTATCCCTCCACCACATAATAGCCATTGGTGGTGAAAACAAAGGAACCCGGCATGACATCATCATCAATAATGGTCAATACAGCCGTACTGAGTGACGGATTCAAAGTTGCTCCGCCAGATGGGTTGGCAAGGGTCAAAACCACCGTCTTGTCTCCCGCCGCCATATTGTCATTCATTACTGGCACAGTGAAAGTCTTGACCGTTTCGCCGTCCGCAAACCGCAGGGTGCCATTGGTCATCTGATAATCCAACCCCACGGTAGCGTTGCCAGCCGCCACATTAATGCCGAAATCCACTGAAACATTACCCAGGCTGCCACCCAGACGTTGCACCGTAATGTTGGCGAATCCGCTATTTTCGTGAGTGCTGTAATTGGCGACACTAAAGCCAATGCTCCCCGGCCCCGGATTACGGTCCACAATCGTCAGTGTGGCATTGGATATACTTAAACTGGCATTAGTTGGATTAAACAGACTCAAATTGATGGTACGATCCCCCGCAACCGGATTGTTGATCAATAAAATGTACACGGTCACATTGGTTTCTCCGGGCAGGAAGGTAATGGTACCGCTCACCGGCCAATAATCCTGCATGGCCACCGCCGAACCATCGGTGGTGGTAAAGTCCACCGTGGCGAGTCCAATGGAACTGGCAGCGCGCACCACGTTAATCGTGGTAAAGGACGCGCCACTCGTCACACTATAAGTGGCCCGGTCAAATCCAATGACCCCCATGCTTTCAATAATCGTCAGCACCGCCGTGGACTGAGTCGCGAGTTGGGCACCACCGGTCGGATTGGCCAGGAACAGATTGATCGTCCGATTACTGGTTGACGTGTGATCATCCAGAATGGGAACCGTAAAGGTTTTGATGGTTTCTCCATCCGCGAAGGTCAACGTGCCAGAAACAGCCAGATAATTGACACCCGCCACTGCGGTGCCGTTACTCATTCCATAAGCCACGGTGGTTAGACCTGATACCCCCAACGTGCGCACCACGGTAATCGTGGCATTGGAGCCATTTTCGTTCACCACATAATTGGTGGCTGCAAACTCAAAGGCACCCGTCCCCAGATTGGTTCCACCATTCAAACGGGCCAAGTACGGAGCCGCCACCCGGTCAAAACTGGTGAAGCCACCGCCAATCAGCACCTTCTGGTCGGGCTGCAAGGCCACCACATTGATATAATTATCGGCCCCCGTACCAACATTGTACGTCGTATCAATCGCGCCATTGGACATCAGGCGGGCCAGATTGTTCCGCGGATAACCATTGATTGCGGTAAACCCGCCACCCACCAAAATTTTGCCGTCCACTTGCAACGCAAGCGAGAGCACATATTCATTCGCGCCACTGCCCGGGTTGAAACTGGCATCTGATGAGCCATCCGCATTCAGCCGGGCGATACGCGCGCGACTGTTTCCCGACACACTCAGGAATAGTCCACCGAGCAGAATCTTGCCGTCCGGCTGCGCCAACACTACCCGCACGGAATCGTCAGCACCCGCCCCCGGATCAAACGAAGCATCCAAGCTGCCGTCCGGATACAGACGGGCAATCCGGTTACGAGCGACCCCGTTGACCAGCACGAAGTCACCACCAATAAGGATGCGTCCATCCGGCTGCACCTGGATCGCCCGCACCGCGCCAGCCGCTACACTGCCACTAATGTTGCAGGTAAACGTATTGTCTAGTGTGCCATCCGGATTCAACCGGGCCAGATAGTTTTGGGACTGGCCATTCACCGACGCAAACAAACCACCAATTAGAATCTGGCCATCTGCTTGCAACGCCACTGCATTGACGACGCTATCGGGTCCGGTGACCGACGCCATGAAATTGGTATCCAGAGAGCCATTATTCAGCAGCCGCGCGAGATAATTACGCGACGTTCCACTGATATGAGTAAACGCACCACCGATCATTACGCGTCCATCCCCATACGTAGCCAACGCTCGCACTTGCCCACCCGGCCCATTCCCGCCACCCCCCGCTTGGAAGGTGGCATTAAGTGTTCCGTCCGGGAACAGCCGGGCCACCCGGTTCATCGGCTGCCCATTGACCATCGTGAAATCGCCCACAATGGTGATTTGATTGCCCACGCTCGGCATCACCGTCAACCGGTTGACCGGGCCGTCCAACGAAACTTGAAAGTTGTTGTCCACCGATCCTGCCGCTGGATCACCATCCAAAATGGTCAAGGTGGCATTCGTGATCAAGCCCGGCGTAGCATTGGTAAAGTTAGACAGCCGCAAATTGAGGTTTTTGCTCACGTCCGTCCCCGGCCGACTTATCAGCGGCACCAAGAAACCGTTCGAGGTTTGTCCATTGGTAAAGGTCAGCGTGCCAGATACCGCCAGATAATTCACCCCGTTGGTGGCCGTACCATCGGAAGTTGCATAATTCGCTGAAACTGTCCCCACCGTTCCATTGGTCCGCAACACGGCAATCACCGCATTGATGTTTGTCTCCGTGGTCACATAATTGATGGCAGCAAACGTCACCTTGCCGATACCGGTGCTTTCATCATGCACGATCAGCCACGAATTGGACAAGGCCCCCAACAACGCTCCCCCTTGCACATTGGACAGTGTCAGGCCGACCGAGACATCGCCATCCACGGTGGGACTGTTGATTAACGGCACGAGGAAAGTTTTAACGGCCACATCGCCCGCCGCCCAGGAAACCACACCATTGGTTGGCCAGTAATTGCCCCCTGGCACAGCATTGCCATTGGTAGTCGTCGCATAGTTGACGCTGACGGGCCCAACGCTTCCCTGAAAACGATTCACTGAGATGATGGCAAAGCCATTGGTTTCACTAAACAGGTTGGTCGTAGCGCCAAAGGCGATGGAACCTGGCGACAAATCAATATCCAAAATCGTCACCAGTGAAGTACTCGCACTCCGACTCAAGGAAGCGCCACCCGTGGCGTTGGAAAGCACCAACTGTAACGTCACATTACCTTCCGGTATGTAGTTATGGATCACTTGGAATTGGATCGTTTTGGAAACCTCGCCATCCGCGAAGATGAGCAAGCCATTGGTCGGCACATAGTCTTGATTCGGCGTGGCCGAAAGCGACACCGTGCTGTAATTCACGGTGGCATTACCCAACGCTCCTGACCGGCGCAACACCGCCACACTCACCGTGCCGGTCGCTTCGTCCACATTCATATTGGTATAGGCAAAACTAAACACGCCCGGGCCGATAGAGCGCTCGACCAGCGTCAACGTGGCATTCGAAATGCCCATGGTCGCATTAACCGGGTTTGACAAGGCCAATAACACTGTGAGATCTCCAGTGACGTTGGTATTATTGAGCAGGCGCACGTTCGCCACGGCATTGGCTTGCCCATTGGTAAACGTCACCACGATGTTAGTGGGCACATAGTCCACGCCAGCCGCCGCCGTGCCGCCCATGGTGCTAAAGAGCACCGAGGCCACTCCTTGATACCCGGCCTTGCGTTGAATTTGAATCGCCACGTTGGTGTTACCCTTGGTAATGCCGTACCCAGTCGTGGTAAATTCCACCAAACTGCGGTTCTCAATGACCGTCAACACCGCGTTGGACTGAGCCTTCAATTCAGCACCCCCGGTGGGGCCATACAAGAATAAATTAACGGTATGGTCGCCATCCGGTAACCCGTCGTCCAGAACCGGTACCGTAAAGGTTTTAATCAATTCTCCTGAGGCAAAATTCAGCACCCCTGAAACCGGCGAATAATTGACCCCCGCCACCCCTGTGCCATCACGCACCCCGTACGACACCGAGGCGGTTCCTGATACGCCGGTGAACCGCAACACCGTAATCGTCGCATTGGTGCCACCTTCGCCAATCGCGTAATTGGGCGAGGCGAAGCCAAAACCACCGGTCCCCACATTCGTGCCATTGTTCAGTTGCGCCAGATACGCCACCGGCGTTTGATTGAAATTGGTAAAGCCACCACCAATCACGACTTTCAATCCGGGGGGCAACGCCACAGTGTTGATGTAGTTATCCGCACCCAAACCGATATTGAAACTCGGATCCACCGAGCCATTCGCCATGAGCCTGGTCAACCGGCTGCGGGGAATCCCGTTGACGGTGACAAATGTGCCAGCCGCAAAAATCCGACCATCCGACTGCAGCGCCAGGGAAGCAACCGGTTGGTCCATCCCCAAACCCGGATCGAAGGAATAATCCAATGCGCCGGTCGCAGTTAACCGGGCAATCCGTGATCGGCTGACTCCATTGACATTCAAGAAAAGTCCACCCAGCAAAATACTGCTGTCCGGCTGAATAACGATGGTACGCACCGACCCATCAGCCCCGCTTCCCGTGTTAAAGTTGGCAACCAACGTTCCATCCCTGTTCAAACAGGCAATTCCACTGTTCGTGACATTATTGACGGTGGTAAAGTCACCACCAATAATAATCCGGCCATTGTTGTTATTATCCACCGCAATGACATGAACAGTACCCGCAGCGCCATTGGCACCGATGAGCGGAGCAAAACTGGCATCCAAGGTTCCATCCGTATTCAACCGGGCCAAGTAATTGCGTGTTTGCCCATAGATCGTGGTAAAGGCGCCGCCGATCAGTATTTTACCATCCATTTGCAAGGCGATGGCATTCACAACGTTATCCAAGGCGTTGGTTGGGATAAACGCGGCATCCACCAAACCGCTGGCCGTCAACTTGGCCAAATAGTATCTTGGCATACGCCCGACGACCGTCCTAATAGGCCCGACTACATTGGTTATCAAGCCGCCCATGTTCGTAAACGTTCCGCCGATAAGCACGCTCCCATCATCCAGAGCCGCCATCGCGCGTACTCCGCCATTGGGAGTGTTGGTGACACTAAAGGTGGTATCCACGTCCCCACTGTTTCGTGCAATCCGGGCGACCTTGGCGCTCGGCACTCCGTTGACGGTCGTAAACTCACCGGCGATGAGCAACTCAATATTCGTGGTAACGCCCGTGACGTTGGTGCTTACCAACACCACATTGATCGGACCGTCCACCGCAGCTTGGAAGTAACTATCCACTGAACCAGCAACGGAGCCGACTTCCTGGATAACCAAGGTGGCGTTGCTCAGACCGACCAGGGTGGCGTTGGTCGGATTGGAGAGATGCAAATTCACCAATTTATCCAAATCCGTCCCGCTTGGGAATAACAATGGAACGGCAAAGGTATTGGAAACCTGACCGTTGGTGAGCACCAACGTACCGGAGACACTTTGATAATGCGTGCCGTTCAATGCCGAACCATCTGTCGTAGCGTAATTCACCGAAACCGTCCCGAGATTACCGTTGGTACGCGTCACCGTAATGACGGCGTTACTAGCACTTTTGAGAGCGGAGAACTGTGCTTTTGCAAAAGACAGCATCCCCGGTCCATTGCTTTCATCGTGAACCACCAGGGTGGCGTTGGAATATAGCCCAAGCGAGGCACCGCCCGTCGGCAATGCAATCTGCAACCAGACGGTTTTGTCACCTTCGACGAGGTTGTTGCTAATGACCTGCACCTGGAAGCTTTTCACGGCAACTTCGCCATTCGTCCAATGCAACAGACCATTCGTCGGCCAGTAATTACTTCCTACAATGGCGCTTCCGTTCGTGCCCGTCGAATAAGCCACCGAGATATTGCCCAAATTGCCAAACTGCCGTTTCACCGTGATCGTGGCAAATCCATTGGTGTTGGTTTCGCTTACCGTATAACTCGGGGCATCGAAGGTCAAACTACCATTGATGAGATCGCTTTGGATAATGGTCAGTTTGGCTTGATCATCACCCAAGGCTATTCCCGTCGGGCCGGTGGGATTCTTCAAGCGCAGGCTGACCGTTGTGTTCGTGCCCATCTGATAGTTCTGTTTAATGGGAATATTAAATGATTTCACCGTTTCACCGTCCCCAAAGGCCAGCGTGCCGCTTACGGGCGTATAGTCCAAACCAACGGCGGCGGTGCCTCCCTCGGTACTAAAATCCACGGTGGCAAAACCGCTGCTGCCGTTGGTGCGAATCACATACACCGTAGTGTTGGTCTCGTACTGAAACACACTGAGTTGATTCGTGGCAAAATTAAATGTCCCAGGGGCGGTATCCACATCCACAATGGTCAACTGGGCCGTGGCTTGTCCGAAAAACACCGTCGTGCCCGGCGTGGAACTCAGGCTTAACGTGACGGTCCGGTTGCCAGTCACCCCATAATTACGGATTATTTTCACCAAAAACAGCGCATTCGTCTGCCCAGGGGCAAACGCCACCGCACGGTTGGTGCTCAGATAGTCGAGCCCTGAAGTGGCAGTTCCGTTGGTCGTGAACGCCTGCACCTGCACGTCCGTATTGGTTCCGCTCATTCGCCAAATCGGGATGACCGCGTAACCGCTGACGTCATTTTCGTTGACGGTATAGACCGGACTCGAAAAACCAATCACCGCGTGATCATCCACAATTACCAGGTTGGCGCTGCTCTGCAAGTCAAGCGCACCACCACCCGGCACGTTGGTGGACAACTGTAAAGTCAAGGCCTTGGTGGGTGCCGGAACGTTGTGACTGATGAGTAACACCGTAAAGGTTTGCAAGGTTTCGCCCTGCGGGAAAACCAGCACGCCATTGGTGTCGATATAATCCACATTGGAGACGGCCGGAGTATAATTGGCGAACACGTTCGTCAAGGTTGAAAAGCCCATCGCGACGGTATTCGAGGTGCCACCATTGCGCCTAACCGTAATCACTGCGTTCGTCTGGCTTTCGTAGAAAGTGAACTCAGGTTTCAGAAACTCCAACTGTCCGGAACCAAGGTTCTGATAACCGATCAAACGGGCCAAGTAATTGCGATGCGACTCATTGAAGGAGGTAAAGCCACCGCCAATAATGATCTGATCATCGGTTTGATTGGCCACTGCGGCGATGAAGGCATTGGCACCGGTCCCAAAATTGATGGTGGGATCGGTGGTTCCATCATCAAAAAGCCGGGTGATACGGTTGCGGCTGACATTATTAAACCGGGTAAAATCTCCCGTGACCACCACTTTGCCATCGGATTGCAGCGAAATCGCAAACACCGCGCCATTGGCGCCAATCTCCGCTGCGGTGGGCAGGAAGCTCGTATCCAACGTGCCATCCGAATTCAACCGGGCCAGATTGTTGCGTCGGACCCCATTGACCGAAGTAAACAAGCCACCGATGATAATGCGTCCATTGTAATCAATATCGAGAGCATAAATCGTCCCATCAGTGCCAACCCCGCCAGCATTAAACGAAGTATCCAGCGACCCATCGTCATTCAAGCGCGCCACATGCCCCACCGGTTGGTTCTTATAGTACGTGAAATCACCGGCGATCAACAACTTGCCATCCGGCTGAAACGCCAAGGCCCGAACCACCGCATTGGGCCCCTGCCCATCCGCGTTGAAAAGCAACCGCACTGATCCATTGGTATTTAGCACCGCGACCGCCGGACGGGTGAACCCTCTGAAGTTCACAAACGACCCGCCCACGGCAATCCGACCATCCTTCCAGACATCCAACGCATAAACTGGATTATCAGCGCCGGCACCAGGGTCGAAGCTCGGGTCCATGCGACCATCCGCGTTGAGGCGGACAATCCGGTTACGGTTGGTGGAAGCAAACGTGGTGAAACGTCCACCGAGCAGAATGCGGCCATCCGTCTGGACGGCAATGGCCTGCACGGAATCATTGGCACCATCCAGCGGGTCAAACGTGCCATCCAACACCCCGTTGACCGCCATGCGCGCAATCCGGCTGCGCCCGATGCCATTGACGCTCGTGAAACTGCCGCCCACGAGTATCTTGCCGTCGTTTTGCAGCGTGATAGCCTGCACATATCCATCCATTCCGGGATCGGGATTGAAAGAGGTGTCTACGCTGCCAGCCGGCACATTTTGCGACTCCGCATCCACGATCAACACGCTGGCATTCGTAATATCCCCCAGCGTGGCGTTGGTCAGATTAAGCATCAGCACACTGAGGGTCTTGTTGCCATCCACCGAATTGGTGTACAGGATGGGGAGGTAGAAGGTCTTGACCGAGGTATCCCCCTGGGTCCACACCAGATTGGTGAACACCGGCAGAAAGTTCACGCCCGGAATTGCGCTGAACGGTTGATAGTCAGTAAACGGCGCAATCGTCACCGCTACGTTGCTATAACTCCCGCCTGATCGGACCACATCAATGCCCAGTGACACCTGTTTTTCATTCACCGCATACCTCGGACGGCTGAACGAAAGCTGACCATATCGGTCGGTATCCTTGATCAGCAAGGTCGTATTGTTTTGGAATCCCAAGTAAGAACCACCTCCCGGGGCTGACAGGAACAAGGTCAGGGTTCGATCTCCCTGAATACCCAGGCGATTCGAGATGACGATGCTGATATTGGTGTTCACCGTCACGCCGTTCGAGAACCACAATACCCCACTGGCCAAGGGGTTCAAATAATCCAACCCTTGTTGGGCTGGATTCAGCCCGGTACCAATCATGGCATAGGCCACCGATACCAACCCGGTGGCACCGCCCGTACGCATTACCGGAATCGTGAGCGCGCCATCCGATTCCAACGCTTGGAACGAATCGCTGACAAAACTCAAACTACCAGGGGAATTATCATTATCAACGATCACCAAGGTGGCATTGGTACGACCGAGACCCGCCCCGCCGGAAGCGCCAAACAGACTCAACTTCAACGTATGCTCAGGTTGCTTGATCAGATTATCAATAATCCGAACGCTGAAGAATTGGGTCGTTACGTTAGGGCTGAAGGTTAACTTGTAGGGGGAGGCCCAAGTATAATTCCACTGATAATCCACCCCATTGGTGGCAGTACCGCTGGTCGCCATGACGTTCACATCCACCCGTTTATCGGCCCCGTTGGTGCGCACCACCATGATGCTGGCATAGTTGGTGCCTTCATTCACATAATACACCGGATTGGCAAACGTAATGGTACCCGGCAACGCATCATCATCCAAAATC
Organism: Verrucomicrobiota bacterium; assembly: GCA_037139415.1. Lineage (NCBI taxonomy): Bacteria > Pseudomonadati > Verrucomicrobiota > Verrucomicrobiota bacterium. The sequence continues at coordinate 20,328 of JBAXGN010000027.1, forward strand.
GTCACCCGCGACGTGGAGCGGAAACCCAAGGCTGGATTGGGAATACCGGAGGAGACGTAACCAGCCGTACCAGGGGGAATAGCGGTTAGCTGAAGGATCGGTGCCGTACTTGGATCAGGCCAATACCAAGCGGGCTGGCCCAAAACAATTTCAAATTCACGATTCCCATCCCGATTGGTGTTATTGAGGATGGGAATTTGAATTTCCTGAATATCATTGGCGCTGATCGGCCAAGTAACCGTGGTGGCGAATTGGACGTAATCCCGTCCTGCGATACCACTGCTATCGCGTGTATAAACCGGCACTTGCGCCGTGCCCAAGCGTCCGTTAATACGATGTAAAGTGATTGTCACATACGCAGCGTTTTCCATGACGGAATAGGCGTCGTCCACAAGTTCAATATTACCCGGCGCGTTGGTTTGCCCGCCACCCACCAGCATGTCCCCACCAATAATCCGGGTAAAATTCCGATTGGTGTGCATGCTGTTGACGTCATTCAGCAGATTGGTATTATACGTATTCGGACCACCTTCGACCGGGGCGTAGCCGACAATGGTGGCACCCCCACCACCGAAATCAAAACGTCCGCCGACCATCAAATGACCATTGGTTTGCAAGCTTAACGCATTGACATATCCTGGTACGATATTGTTGTTATCATCCAGATAATAGAGGCCGGGTAGCCACTGGTTATAGTACGTGTCCAGGAACGTGGTGTCCAAGGTGCCATCGTTGAATAACCGCGCAATATTCGTGCGCCCAGTGCCGTTATAGAACCGGAAATCGCCCGCAATGATCGCCTGGCCGTTGTTTTGCACAACCATGGCATACACCGATCCATCCACGCCCTGTCCGGGATCAAAGGCCGGATCCACATTCCCATAATTGTCCAACCGCGCAATGCTGCGGCGGGGCGTCACTCCCATGGAGGCGAAATTCCCGGCGACGAGGATTTGTCCGGGCGACGGAACCTTGATGGCATACACGGGACCATCGGCGCCTTTGCCCGGAGTAAATAATGTATCCACCGTGCCATTGCCATTCAAACGCGCAACCCCGGGCCGGGAATACGTGCCGACATTCAAGAATTCGCCACCCAGCAACACCTTTTTAGACCCGCCAGCCGTCACAATGGTCGCCGAAAAATCCCAGACCGTAAACGGATCACCGCCACCCTCGTTCATCACAAAATCAAGGGACGTTGAACTTCCCGGCCCGTAGGGGATGACGACATGGTTGGTGCCACCAACCAGACCGCTATCATAAATAAGAGTCCCGTCGTAATAGATGTGGATCGTATCCGGGACAGTATAAAAATCATAATCCAGAGTGATGGTGCCGGAACTGGCGCCCGTGTTAAGGTTCGTGCGCCATTCCATTGGACCCGCCCCTGATTGGCTGCCGTTCAGCAGGATGGGCACGGTGTCTTCCTGCGCCACGGTCCATACCGGACCATCCGCGCCGCTGCCGGGATCAAAAGTCTCATCCAGACTGCCATCGGCTTTCAAACGGGCCACGCCATTACGTGAAAAATTATTGAATAAACTAAAATCACCGCCGATGACAGCGGTGTCGTTATTCATAATCGTAATCGAATGGACTGCGGCGCGCCGGTTCGGATCGCCGTATATATTGCCCTGAATACCGTTCCCGGGCGCGAATGTGGTATCCAACGAGCCGTCTTTATTTAGGCGCGCAATGCCATTACGAGGAACGCCGTTGATGGAGGAGAATTCGCCACCGACCAGGATTTTCCCGGCATTATTTGTCGAAGTGGTGGGATAAATCGCGAGGGCATACACGTTGCCATCCGCGCCCGATCCGGCAGCAAAGGTTGTATCCAACGTGCCATCCACCAACAAGCGGGAGATGCCATTAATCGGACTGGAATTGACGTTTTGAAATTCGCCGCCAATCACCGTCCTTCCCTGATCGTCCACCGCCACCGCGCAGACCGGTTGATCCGCGCCGGGCTGGTTCTGGTTCAACCGCCGGTCGAACGGATTATAGCGGCGATCAAACGCCCCGGCCGGCTGATCGTCAAAATGAATGGTGAACAAAAACTCGCCCCACGCGCCATAGACGCCCGGCGCCCTGACCGTACCGTACGTACGCACGCCCACCACATCAGCGGGCTGGCCCGGCTTCGGACCGGTGTCATAAATCAAAATTTCCGCCACTTTATCCAGTTCCACAAACCGATCATTGTTAATCGGAATTGGGATGTTGATATACCTGACATTAGCGCCAAAGTTCAAAATCCCATCGGCTAATTGATAATCCGCGTCGCCGATGGTATTCTGCGCATTCGTCAATCCAGGCTTGTGATAATTCAAACAATCATACGTGATCGTTGTGTAATACGCGTCATAGCCGCCCGCCATATCCCCCATGCGCTCCACCGCCACGTTTACGGTGCCGGCATCTTCCTCGACCCGGGTGAAATTGGTCCAATTCCAGTTGATATTACCGCCAATCACGTTGGGTCCCGTTGCAAACCGGAACCAAGCGGCTCCGAGCGGCACATAATCCGCCAGCGTCACCACCACACTCGCGGCCGCCGGATCAATCCGGCTACCGGCATCAGGAGTGGTTAATGCCAGCGTAAACGTCCGATTCCCAGTCGCGGCACTCCAAAAGATGGGAATTGAAATCGTGTAGTTGGAACAGCCTGGCTTCCACACGAACATGTTGGTGGTGAAACGCCAGTTCAGGCTCCAGTTGGGGCCCGGCGGCGTCGCCGTTACTGTAACCGAATTCGTCGCGTTCAGGTTGCCGGTTCGGGACAGCCGGAAGAGCACGTACTGTTCCTGCTCGGAAACCGAAACCGTTCCGGCCCCATTCACTTGGGCCATGCCATTGGGATCCCCCATCAAGCGCCAAACCACATCGGTGTCGGTGATATTAACCCACGCCACATTACTTTGCACGGTCAGGATGCCGTTGATAACATTGGTCAGAAAGAATTTTAGAATCATGGTTCCCTGGTCGCGCGCGTTGTAAATCGTGCTCAGGGGGATGGTCCACGTGTTGTTACTGGCAAAGGTGTAAGTCAGCCCGCCGGCAGGCGGCCAGCTCGAAACCTGATTGAGGCCGTTGGCCGTGAGCTGCTGCACGCCCAGCGTTACGCTGGCGTTGGTCACGTATTGACACATCACCACCAAGGCGTTCGAGCTGCCCTCGACGATGGTGATATTGGTTTGGGCAAATTGGATGGTGGGCTTCACCTGCCCAGTGGCGAGGAAAGGGACACCCCACAGGGCCAGCAGCACCCCAAGGCGGCACAAAGTTTTTACAAACATAAACTTGTTTAAAACATTACACATAACAATTCGAGGCATACGCACACGGTTCATTCTCAGCCAAAGCCATCCATTTATGGCAATGGCGCCACCACGTTGATTTGATAATACCGGGGCGGCGTGTGGACCGCATCCACCACCGATTGCCGCCCGCTAACTGTGGCCGTGAAATTGGTCAAGGCCGGCCAAGTGCCAGTCGTCAAGTTAGTGGTATATAACACCTGACAGACCGCGTTGGAAGCGGCGGTCCATGAAAGCGTCACCGTGGTCCCACTATAAACGATGTTGCGCTGAATGTCCCACGGGTCTTTGCCGGCTTGCAACTCCAGAAAATTGGGAATCCCGTTGCCGTTGGAATCAAAATACGGATCGGTGGCCACGTAATAATTTCGCAACGTGCCGAAGATGTTCGTACCACTAGCCGGACCCGCGTACGCCGAAGCCCACTTCAGCCGTCCGCCCAGTTTTCCATTGAGCTTGGTCGGCGGCACATTGGCCGTGGCAAAATAGATGGTCAGGTTTGGATCAATGGCCAAGTTGGCCAGCGCGCCAGGCGTCATCCAATTTGTGGCACCATTGACAAATTCGAGGTTATCCACATAAAGCGCGTTGCGGACGTTCAGCCCGCGGAACGTGAACCGTCCCCGCAGCCCGCCGTCGAGCACCAAATGCCCCAGCGCAACGTTGTTGGAATATCCCGCTGCCGTATTGCCACGGTCTTGGCCCGCCCAGATATGGACCGCCTCCGAATCCTGCCTGGCTTGGGTGAGAATCTTTGTCCCCAACAAATCCCCGAGCACCGGCTTGACGTACATGCGGAAGCCATCCGAGCACTGCCATGAATTATTCGCGGCTGGCCCGGTATCCGATAACTGATTGGTAACACTGAATACCAAGGCCCCTCTCAGTCCTTGGCCCGCCTGCACCGTGGAATTATACAACTGCCAGACGCGACCGCGATATTGAATATCCGAGCTGGCCCACAACAGGCCGCCGGTAAACAACGCATTTTGAGCGTTGAAATCAATCGTCCCCGCCGCCGCCGTCCAGTTGCCGGAGTTGAAAAGGTTGCTGGCATAGACCAGATGGGTACCCCCAATAATCGTGCCACGATTAATCAAATCCAGATACGGCACAGTCACTTGGTTGGTGAGCAAGCCACGGTTGACGGTGGGCCGCCGGGCCGCCAACTGCAGGAAGGCGCTGTTCGTATTGGTCATGACCTGGGAATAGAAAAAGGCGGTCGTATTGGTGGAGAGCAGAATGTTTCCCTCGTTGGTCAAGTGGAACAAGCGTGGAAAATTGGTCGGAGCCCAACTCAATTGGGTGGGCAGCGTCAGCGAGGCGTTCACCGGCAGATTGCTGGAAAAGCGCAGGCCATCCGCATCCAGCAACAAAGAGGTATTCACATTCAACGTGTCATGAATATCAATATTCTTCGCATGAAGCTTCAGTCGGTCGATCTTGATTTGCTGGTTCAGAAGCATGCTGACATCCACAATCAACACATGAATCATTTCATTGGTGGCGACGGCAGGTGCGATCATCGAGGCGTTGGTCCAGACGGTGCTATACATCCAAACCTGACCTGCCAAGCGGCTAATGGAGGGCCGCACGAAATTGGAAACCAGCAACAACGAATTGGTCGTAGTGATGTCAAAATTTATGACCGGCGCATCCATGTCCGGCAATACGTTACTCACCAAATTGGTGGTGGTTAGGCTGATAAACTGCTCCGCGCGCATACGGGTCTGGTTGGCATTGAGCTGGTCGGCGACGATTTCAATGCGCCCGGGGGAATTGCTCACGTTCGATCCAATCGTACCCGTATCACCGATCAAGGCTGAATACGCATTATAGGTGGTATTTATCACATTTGAGGCACCGCGCGGAAACAGAATGCGACTATCAAAATTCGCGCCGGACAACGCGGCATCCGCCGGATCAAAGAAATCAAAGACTTGGCCATAGTAATAGGTGGCATCAGTAAGTTCAAATGCCTGCGGCCGGCGGGTGGTGCCCTGCCAATTGCGATAGGTCGCAGAATTGGTCATGACGGTGGAATGGTCCATCAAAAAGAGCGAATTGGTCACTACGCGTTGCAGTACATTATCATAATTGGTAACGCCAATGCGCACAATTGGCATGGTTCCACCGACACCCCCAGCCAGATAATCCTGGGCAAAACGGACATCCACCACCAACTCCGGCGGTAAATTCGTGGGCAAATAGACCACATGCGTGACCGGTTGGTCCCCCACCCCGAGATAATTCTGATATACGTAGGCCGTGTAACCACCATAGTTTACGGCCGGTACCGTGGCCCAAAGGGGAATGCCACGGTTACTGTAGAGCACTTGATGCTGGGGAGACATGGTGTACGGCGTATCGAAATTATTAATGATGGCCTGCCCCAAGCGCAACTGTCGGGCGGCGTTGGTGATTTGCGCGTTGTTGGTACCGGACGCCCAGTAATAGTCCGTCACGCCGTTCACGTTGAAGTAGCTTCGAACATAATCCATATTCAGTCCGTCCCCGCCACTTGTGATTGCGGCGGCGGGGTTAAGCCCGGCACGCAGTCCGCTGAAACTCAAATCCACATTCTTCCCGAGCAACTGCAACATTCCCGCCTGGCCGACACTCAGGATGCCACGGTTCACCACATTCGTGGCATTGATAAAAAAATGGGTCGAACTATAAATATCCCCGCGATTGACCACCCAACTCGCCGGCAACCGCACATTATTGAGGGCTTTGGGATTATACGGCTTGTACATGAAATTAAAACCAGGATAGCCAAACATGAGGCCGCTGGCCTCATTGGTATAAAAGCGCGTGTTTTGCGTCTCGTACACCAAGCTGTCGCTGACACTGAACAGCGCCTGGTTCACAAACACGGTGGCGTCCACCTGCGGCGGCACGGTCGCACCGATGCCGACCGTGGTGTCCAGGTTCGCTTGGTTCACATAAATGGCCGCCGGCTGATACTTGGTTGCCGCCACCAGCGAAACCGTCGCTGTCATCGTCCAGAGCCAGGAGAGAATGCGTTTCATAAAATTACTTATTATTGCTGCGATAAAAGTTAACCACTACGGATTATATACTCTCCGCACCAAATCCTGAACGGAGATGATCCGAGGCATGATAATGGGCGCGTTGGTGGTGCCGTCGAACGTGCCCCACACCAGACTTTTAAACGCGTCCGCCTCCGTGTTAAAATAGGAAGTGCTTTCATACCCAGGGTACAATACCGAATATTGGATGACAAGGGGCGGCACGACTACTCCAGGGCCGGCCCGCACGGTCACTCCATTCATGGCGTGATTGTCCTGAAACCGCGCTTCATCCGTGCGCTGCATGGTGACGGGCACGGCGCCATTCGCCATCATCCCCAAATCCGTCGCCGTGAAGAGAATATCCGGCGTCCCCAAGCGGCGCCGGCATTGCTGGCTGATCATGCGACTGTAGGCATTGCTGGCCACGCGGTCCGTCCAGATTGGCGAGATATTGGTGCCCGCATTCCAATTGAATTTTATAAAGTTGATTTTTTCCAGCCCGGCGCGGTATCCATTGGGCATGAAAACACTGCCGCCCCACCACGAATTGGTGGTCGATTGATTGACATTATTTGTCACATTGCCAAAATACATCGTATAGCCGCCATTGCCTTCGGCAAAGGCCAGCGCATTGGACGCGCCGGCAATCAAACCTTCGCCCACGACGTTCTGGCGGCTGTACAAATGCCGCAGCCCGCCGGCATCATCCCGAGTAATGCCGCTATAAAACTGCCCGAGCCCCAACCCTCCGCCATTAGCGCTGTTGCCGCTGTACCATGTGAAGTTGGCCACCGATCCCTTCTCAATGTCCAGCGGTTCCACCATGTATTCGTCGGCATCCGCATACACGATGGGCAAAATGTACTCATTCACCGCATAGCTGTACAAAACGCCATTTACATACTTGGACGGCTCCCAAGTGACCGGATCATAATTGCGCATGATGACGTAATAGTCGTAGGCTGTCGGATTGGAGCCGGCGATCGTCTTGCGATCACGCAAACAAAACGTGTAGCGCACCGATTCCGCCAAACCCATCGCCTCGATCAGCATACCCAAAGTCGCCGACTTAAGATCATACACCCCCAGCGATTGCGCCTGGTAATTGACATGCGTGGAGGAAAGCGGAAACTCGCTCAAATCCGCGCTCCACTTGGAAACCGGCGGCAGAGCGTTCAGGATTCGGAACGCTTCATCCACCGCCTTGACCCCGTCCGTGCCAAAGTACATCATAAACGACGGATCAAAGCCGTAGTACACATACGGCACGCTCCAGCGGTACCCTTCGTACAGCACCTTGGGCCCGCCGATATCGGTGTTCAAATAGTTATACCCGATGAGCGGCACCTGCCAGGTTTCCAGCAGGCCCAGCAGCGAAAACGCCCGCGCTGGCCGCGCGGACCCCAACAGCAGTGCCAAAGTCAAACTCAGAGAAAAAAATCGTAACATATTAATTCCTTAAGGTAACCGGATGATTCGGAAGAACATTTGCCCGGCGGGTTTCTCCACCAAAACCGCGTCATTGGCTCCCGCCGCCACACGCGCATCGCCCATGGCCAGCCAGGTTTTCATGTCCCGGCTGCATTGTAGCTGGTAGCGGGTGCCCGGGATGGCCGGCCACGCCAATTGCAGACTGTTCGCCGATGGTTGCACGATATCCATGCCCACGGTTTCAGGCTGGCTGGCCGCCGGCGTGGAAGCCGCCGCCAAAGCGGGCGCACGCAATGGCACACCGGCAAGCTGGTACGTTTGGGCGAACAAATCAAAACTGGTGTTCAAGCCGGTGAAACTGGACCACACCGCCAAAAAGCGGGATTGCCCATCCGAGGTGGCCACAGGCTGGATTTGCGAGGCCACCGTCGTGGTATTGACACGAAATTCATCGCTATCCGGCGCCGCGACGGGATTGAGCAAGCGGCCAAACACACCCTCGCGCGAACCATCCTGCCCCTGACTGGTCCAGAGCACCAACGCCTCGTTGCCCAACGTGGAAACCCGGGGAAAATATTGATCCCCATACACAAACGTATTTACCAAGGACGCGGGGCCCACCGGCGCCGCCGTGGCGGAGAACCCGCGGGCGAAGATATCCCAGCTATTTTCCGCAACCACAATTGCGCTATTGGTGACCACCTTGGCTTTTTGGCTCCACGCCACCAACAGGCCACCATTAGCCAGCGCGCCGACGCTGGGGTTGGCACAAAGATTCGTGCCGGAATTTACCAGGAATTCCGCGCTCAACCGCACCCCGTTGGTGCCCATAATGCAGCCATAAATATCCACACTGGTGGTAGTCGCTGTGTTCCAGCGCCTCCCTTCGGCAACCCACACCACCACAAACTGTCCATTGGGCAAGGCCGCCACTGCGGCGGAGCGCTGGTTACAATCCGTCGCGCCATTGACGCGAAATTCCTTGCCGATTTTCCGTCCCGTGGGGGACAGCAACTGGCCATAGACGCCGTACAGCCGGCCATCCTGCTTGAAGCTTCTCCAAAGGATCACCACGTTGCCATCCGCGAGGCAGGCCGCCACCGGCTCCCGCTGGTCGTCGGCAGCGTAGGTGTTTACTTGGATTTCCGCCGTCACAAAGGTGCGGTTCGTGGAAAAAACGCGGGCGTAAATGTCCCAATTCTTTTTGCGGTTATTCTGCCAAACCACCATCGCGTTCCCGTTCTTAAGCAACACCACCTGCGGTTTGCCATTCTCCCCGCCTGCCGCTTTGTTATTGACTAAATAATTGGTGTAGGTTGCGGCAAAATTCGCGTCCAGCGGACGAATCAGGATGGCCCGCAAGGCGCCACCGGTGCCATTGTCTTCCCAAACCAGGTAGCCACCTTGACTGCGAAGCGCCACGCTTGGAGAGGTTTGATCACCCAACTTGCTGCCCACGATGGAATACTCCTGGCCCGATGGCACAAAAGTTGGCTGCGCCTCCACAAGGAAGGCGTAGCCCATCGCCAGGCTCGTTATCACAAGCCGTTTACAGACGGTTATTAGCGCTGACATATTGTTCAAGCCAATCTACCAAAACATTGTTGGTTTGTAAAACGGTTTCTTAAAAAAAATGCCCAGGTGCCGATTATCCTGAAAAAAGTTCCGCCTGGGTTGCCTGAAGCGGCTTCGGCGGTCCGCTCATGCTCTTAAAATCCCAACGCTCAAATAACCTCTGCAACGCCTCGGTATCAGGCGGATGCACCATACATTTCCGCCAATCCACCTCCCCGGGTAAATCCTGGTTTAGGCGCACCAATTGGCGGTTGCGGAAAACCAACTCTCGGGAGGATGACAAGGACGCCCGCAGTTTGTCCGGAAAGGCTCCGCCGCCGGTGGCATAAAGTGCCTCCAGTTTCCCGTATTGACACAGTAACTCGGCAGCGGTTTTTGGCCCCACCCCCGGCACTCCCGGGATGTTATCCACCGCATCCCCAACCAAGCTCAGCCAATCCACGATTTGCTCGGGCGGAACCCCGGTTTTGTGAACCACCTGTTCCCGGCCCCAGACCACGCCTGATTTATCATTCGGACTCCACACGCCCACCTGGTCCGCGACCAATTGCAGGAAGTCCTTATCCGGGCTGGCAATGACCACTGCCAGCCCTGCCTCTCCCGCCAGCCGCGTCACCGTCGCAATCCGATCATCCGCTTCCTCGCCAGCCTCACAATGATGCACAATCCCAGCCGCATCCAAATACTCGTTGATGCCATCCAATTGCTGGCGTAAATCGTCAGGCATTGGCGGGCGCTGGGCTTTGTACTCCGGCAAGGCGGCAAGGCGTTCAGCCGCGAGGCCGCCATCCCAAATCACCATCCAATGAGTGGGCGACAAGGCTGCCCGCATCCGGTCTAACGCCTTGATAAATCCGTAGATCGCATTGGTGGGCATGCCACCGGCGGACTTGAGGTTGCGAATGCCATAAAACGACCGGTATGCCAGCGCATGGGCGTCCACCAATAGCAAGCGACCGGAAGTAGTTGGAATACTCATGGGAGGAAAAGAAAACGCCCCGCAGGGTTGGGTGCGGGGCGTGAATAAGATTTCCCGTTTATGGCGTGGCTGGAGTGACCGGTTTTTGAACCGGCACGGTCGAGACGGCAAACGGCATCTCATCCTCGCTATGCAGGCGATTCCCCGCCGGATCAATCAAGGTTGGGGTGACAAATATGGCCAGATTCTTCTTTGTACTCCTAGTGGATTCATTGCGGAACAAACGACCTAAGAGCGGCAAGTCACCGATGACGGGCACTTTATCTTTGACCTTCGTCACGTCTTCAGAAATCAGTCCGCCGAGTACGACGGTCTGCCCGTCCCAGACGACCACGCTGGTCGCCAATTGGCGCAGGCGGAACTTGGGCAACGGCGTGGGCGAAATCAACGGCGAGGAAGAGCCTCCCGAAGTGGCCGACTGAATCTGGGCAACAAAGGCGCCCGGATCATCGTAACCAAGAAACTCTTTCAAGGTAGGAATCAACGTGAGTTGAATGGTGTAACCATCGGCAGAAACATAGGGAACAACGTCCAATACCGGACCGAATTCCATGGGCTCCGTGGTCGGCTGGGATAAGGAGCCAATTGCGCCGCCTCCACCGTTGCCACCAAGACCCCCACCGTTGCCACCGCCACCCGTGGCCGTTTGGTCCAAGGACAAATCGGTCACCACGTACTTGATGTCCACTGCTTTGATTTGCGCCTGCCGTCCACTCAGCGTGGTAATTTTTGGACAAGCCAGCAAATCCACGCCGCCACGATTTTCAATGGCACGAATCACCATCCGAAATTGGGGATCCGTCATAATCCCGGTAATGGTGGCCAAGGGGGTTCCCACGGGAGTTAACGCGCTGGTCAAGTAATTGTCGGTGGACGCTGGCGATTGCGCGCCCGGGCCACCAGTACTGGTACCTGCTGGACCAGGGCCGGGGAAAAGTCCATTGCCCCCGGCAACCCCGGCGGAACTACCCGCCGCTGGAAGTAAGGAAGCCATCGAGCCCCCCGAGACATCCATTTTGCCATGTTGCAAACTCATGTTGCCAAGCCACCAATCAAAACCCAAGGCACGACTGTCTTCCTGGGTGAATTCCGCGATCCGCGCCTCAATGGTAAGCTGTTGCGGCGCACGATTTAACACCTCAATCGCCTGCTCAACAATCTCCAAGTCCTGCAAGCTGGCCCGGACCATTAATAACCCGCTACGATCATTCCAAAAAAAGGCCTTCGGCTCGGCAATAACCACACCATGGGCTTGGAAGAAAGCGCGAACCCCTTCGCCCTGCGCCATCGAATTGGTTTGGGTCAACCAGCGAATGCCACCACCTTGGCCACCGCCACCGCCACCCTGACCACCTTGGCCACCGCGACCACCACCGCCACCACCACGGTTACCGCCACCGCCTGCGATGGAAACCTCAGCGTAAGTGGTGCCACCACCACCACCACCACCACCACCCTGATTACCGCCCTGCCCACCACCACCGCCACGGTTGCCACCACCACCACCACGGTTGCCACCACCACCACCATTACCACCACCGCCACCACTGCTACCGCCCGACCCGAAATCTGCGGACTCCACATTTTGCAACCCTTGCATGAAGGTATTGGCGTCCACTTTGAACACGCGGGTGTACAACGTTTCCGGCTCGGGCGACTGCAGCGAGAAAACCACCGCATAATCTTCGATCGAAAACTTGAGACGCGGTTTGGAAACCTTGACGATGACATCCAGCACATCCGCCAAACGCATATCCGACATGGCGGGGTCCACTTTGATCTGGATTTCGTTGATATTCACATCCTCCCCGGCCGGGGCCGCCGGTGCTGCCACGGGTTGGCCGGTATTGGGATCAATTGCCGCTGCCGCCGGACGGCCACCCGCCCCCACTGGGTCCACGTTGGCATTTAACAGGAAGTTGATACCACGCTTGTCCGGATCCCGCTTTTTGGCTTCCTCAGAAAGGGTTTTCACCACATCCACCAGCGTAACACCCGGAAAAAACACCTCATTCATGGTAATGCGATCCAACTTGTCCTTGATCGCCTGACGGCCCTTGCTCGTATGCACCAGCGTGCTGCGCGCATACGCGTTAGGCTGCGGGAGGGTTTCATTTTTGACCGGGCGCAACCATCTTTCTTCGACGTCCACAAATCCGCGGGCACTATCGTTTTCCCGGTTGCGGGAAGCCCGGGCGAACTTCGCCTCGGAGACCAATCGTAAATAATAGAATGCCGCTTTGTTTTCCGGATCATCTTTGGTGGCCTGCTTTAATTTGATTTCGGCCTCGTCCATGCGCCCCATTTCATAGAGATATTTGCCATCCTGGACCAATCCATCCACTTTTTCGCGCATCTTAAGATAACGCGGCGTTTCGACTTCCAGTGTCTCCGCCGTGGGGGAAAACCGCTTGTTTTCCGCGACGACGCGGTCCAGGTCTTTCTTGAATGCCACCGCTTGGGGATGCTTGGGGGCAACCACCAGCGCGTTGCTCACCTGGATCTGGGCGTCATTGTAACGCGCATACTCGAGGAAATTGCGCGCCAATTTGATGCGCGCCTGAACCAACCCGTCCACGATGCGCTGATACTCCAAATCCGCCGAAGGCCCGATTTCCCGGGCCAGAGTCAGGGCGTTCAGGTAAATTTTCGCCGCTTCGCTATAATCGTTCTTGGCGGCCGCCGCTTGGGCATCTGCCAAATGTTTGCGCATCAGAATATTTTTTTCCTGAACGCGCAGGGCCTGTTCCTCGGCAATCGGAACCGGATTTTGTTGAGCCAATATCGGCCACGCGCCAGCCAGCCCAATCAGGCAACCCAGAACCACGGTAGATAATGTTTTTTTCATGCAACTCAAATTCATTTTTCCTTCATCCACTGACATAAAACAAAAATCGGCCGCGTCATTGCGCCGCCGCTTTCAACTTCACACTCACAGTTTTACCAGATGATTCGGCGAAGAATACCACTTCATCGGCCTTGATGTCCACAATTTTAAATATATCCCCCGCGAAACCGATTTTATCGCCTTTTTTCTGCTGTTTGAACTCCCTTTTCTCCAAGTCGTATCGCATATCCGCGACATACATTTCCACGCGTTTAAACGGCTGGTTGGTGGTGATGGTGGCCTGCTCTTTGGTATCAGCCATCTCGATCACCAGCGCCTCCGGATTCTGGGATTCTCCCTTGACCTCCACCAGCGAGAACATTCCGGTGACCTTGGGCGACGCCTTGGAGAGGTAACACGTGCGTTTGGAAATCTTCGGTTTGGCCTCATTAAACACGGTCATCACATAGGAGAACCCGGAGACTTTTTCAAACGCGACCACGTAGTTCAACGGTTTAATACTCACCAATTCAAGCTTCTTCAAACCAATGCTTTCCTCCGGCGAGACAATTTTGATCAAGGTGCCATCCTCCTTGACCTGCCACAGCACCGGGTTGAAGGTGTTATGACCGGAAACGCCGCCGTTCAACACCACCGGCGTATTATTCGTGGCACGTGCCAGAGCTTTGTCATACGAAGAATGATCCAGTGGCACATACTTGATGGGCTTGTCCGAGATCGTGGATTTCTTCTGGGTCAAATACTCTTTCTCCTCGCGAATCTTCATGGGCAGCATCGCCACAGCGGCCGCCAAGCCGATCAGCACCACGCTGAGGATGATTTTCTCGTAATGTCGTTTGAGAAATTCCATGCGCTATTTGCTTCCTTGCCGCATCGAGACCACGTTCAACAGAATTGAAACGCGGAAGGCTCTTTCATTTAACAACGTTTTCAAGCCGCCGGCATCCACCTTGCCCGGCACCGCTGTCACAGGTGCTGTGGGAGCCGCGCCGGGAGTCGGCGGAGCAACTACCGGTGGCGTTGGAAAACGGCTGGCCCGACCGCCACCAGGCGTCCGGCGATACGGTTGCAAACGCACCGGCGGCAACACTGGAGCAGGCGCCGGCTGGCCGGGGTCCATCGCTGCCGGAGGCGCGGGCTGGCCAGGGTCCATCGCGCCTGGCGGTGGAGTACTGGGCGCCGGCATTTGCGGCACGCCCTCCGATCCCGGTATCAAATCAATGGTTTTAATGACAAAACCGTTTGGTGAATTGACCAGGCCATCCACCACGGCCGCCAGCTCGCTGCTAAAACACCTGAAATTGACGCGGTACGGCGTCACCACCGCCACCGCATTGGTCTGGATGGTTTGCTGGATAAGATCGCCCGCTTCAGTATCATCATCGGATATCCGGGCGCGCTGGACGGACTCCAATTGTTGGATTTTGGCATCATACAGGATGGCACAAATGCGCTGAATATGCGCCATTTGCCGGGATATTGGCTCCAGACTTCCCGGCGCGAATTTAATCAACGTACGCTGCGCCTGGAAGGAATAGTAATAGTTGGTTGGCAGGGCGATTTTATTCGATTTGGCAATCGCGTTAAGCTGGTACACCAACCGTTCCAATTCAGTCTTGAAACCTTGCTGGCTGGCATAATGGATTGGCGGTATGGGCTGATAACAATCCCGGGCCTGTTGCACAAACTGCCGCAGCCGCTTTTGATCTTGCCGCACCAAACCGATATTGGCGGTATCCGGAAAAGGATTTTCCCGATACAAATTGGCCAACTGCCCCCACTCCTCCTCCAGTCCGTCGCGCACCTGCTTATCCTGATCCATGGTGCCCAACAGCCGCACGATGGCAAACGCGAGCAAACCCACGGCGACCAGCAAGCCAACGACAAACAGGAGATTGCGTTTGATCCACAACATAGGGCTATAAGGTTATGGGGGTTTTCAGTTTCACGACAATCTCAGCGGTAAAGGTTGGCCCTTCGAGATTAATGCTGCCCTTGAATCCGGTGGCGTTGGGTTCATTGGTATCAAACAACCAGGGATGCGATTGCAACTGCTTGAGCAACTCAAAGGCCATGGTGTTGTTACCCTCCGGCTTGATGCTGGTCATGTCAATCGAACGCACTTTCAGCGTCAAATGGGTGATGAGTTGGTCGGAGGCTGCCGCCGTGACCGCCGGATCCACCGCAGCTTGGCCGCGTCGTTTCTTGGTCGGACGCAAATCCCCCGGGTCAGTCGCCACCGCCCCTTCTGCCGCCACTGCCGCCGCCGCTGCTGCATGGTCAGAAGGCAGTTCGGTGGTCAGGGTATCAATCCAAATGCCGGTATCCACTTCCAATTCCTTGCGCGCTTCTTCCTCAGTGGCCATCAGGCACTCGCGCAACACGGGCAAAATTTCATGCCAGATTCGCCGTTCACTAAGCACCACGCGCATGGCGTCCGCGTCGGACATGATTTCCTTCAGGCGCCGCAGCTCGTTTTGGAGGGTCGTTTTGCTAGCCTCCAGCGGCGAACGGGTGGCCTGTAAATCATCAAGCGAACGGCGCTTTTCCTCGACCAGTTTCTGCTGCAAAAAACCGTACGCGAACACCACCAACACCAAGCTGAAAATCGTGGATAAGAAAAACGGTTTCTTTTGGTTGAATTCTTGAAACTTGACCGAAGTCTTTGGCATCAAGTTCAACTCCACCGGGCAATGCGCCAGCGTGCGCAACCCCAAACCAACCAGTTCCCCCATGGAATGCGCCACTTTGGCCAACTCCTCCAAATTCAATCCCGGATCGCGATCCACGTTGCGCAACGGATTGAAATATTCGACCGGAATATTCAGTTTTTCGGCAAAAAACTGGGCCGTAAACGGCATGATGGACGCCCCGCCGGAAAGGAACAAGCGCAACGGGGGCGAACCGGCCTGTTGGCCGCGATAGTTTTGAATCGTCGCGTTCACCTGGATGTGCAAGCGGGTCATGATCTGGCGGGCGATCTTGGAAATCGCCGCCGCCTGCGCATCATCCGGCTCTTCATAAGCGCCACCCAGACTTACAAACCCCTTCTCCGCTTTGATCCGTTCAGCGTCGTCAAAGGAAAGTCTGAATTCCGTCGCAAAATCCTGGGTGATGGTGTTGGCGCCAATATTGATGCTGCGCGAAAAGACTTTTCCTTTCTCGAAGAACAGCAGACTGCTGGTTCTGGCCCCAATGTCCAGCAGCATGGTACAGCCTTCCAGATCCCCGTAATTAAAGCGAAACGCATTGCATAGCGCCGCCGCCGACACTTCCACAAGGTTGAGCCGCAGGCCGGAGCTTTCCGTGCTGCGAAACAATCCCTCAACGACATCCGTTTTAATGGCGACCAGCAACACTTCCAGATCGCCCGAATTGGTAGCCCCCAGAATCTGGTAATCCCACACCACTTCCTCGAGCGGGAACGGGACATTCTGTTGGGCTTCGTATTGAATAATCTGGGTGACCTTGGCTTCGTCCACCGGGGGCAGCTTGACAAACTTGGAAAATACGTGGAAGCCCGGCGCGCAAACATTCACCATTTTGGAGCTGAATGGCTTCTCCCCCAAGACCGCTTGCAGTGCCTTGACCGTGGCGGATTCGCGCGTCGCCTCTTGGGCTCCCTCTTGTCCCAAAGAACGAAAAGCATACTGCTTGAGCCGCAGTCCACCGGACTCGTTCGGCTCAAATTCAGCGACCTTCAGGGTGTTCGCCCCGCAGTCAACCGCCAAAAATGACTTTGCCTTAAGCATTTAACAACATACCACCGGCCGCGCAACGAAACTACTCCATTGGCGACTCAACAAGCGCAATTGCGTTAATTGATATGAGAGTTGGTTACTGAAAAAAAACACCTTGGTCAAACAAAAAACCATAAAAAGTGAAAATACGGTTTTCCCGCATTACCAAAATACGGAAAAATTCTACTGGCATAAGCCCGATAAATGGGCTTTAGTAAGCGCACGTTTGCTAAGATAACATGTAATTCCACTATGAAAACACTACTCATCTTAACCGGTCTGCTGGCCTGTGCCGCTGGCCTGCCTGCTGCCCAAACGCCCGCGCCGGAGAACCTGCTGCCGGAGGACACCATGGCGGTCTTTGCCATACCCGACTATGCCCGCACCGCCCATCACTTCTCCAACGCCCCCCAAGCCGCCCTCTGGCAAGACGCGGCCATGAGGCCCTTTCTGGACCACTTTACCGCCGCGTTCCAAAAAAATGTGACCACCCCATTGGAAAAAGAACTGGGGATCAAGTTTTCAGATTACACCGGCCTGGCCCAAGGGCAGTTCTCCTTGGCGGTCACCCGCGGCACCTGGGTGCCCGGCAAAACCGGCCCGGAATCAGGCGACCCCGGTTTCCTAATGGTCATGGATACCGGCAGTAAGAGCGACCAGCTCAAGAAAATTTTGGCCGATCTGAAGAAGAAGTGGGTGGATTCCGGCAAGCAAATTAAAACCGACAAAATCCGCGATGCCGAATTCGTCACCTTCATCATTGCCGGCGAGGATGTCAAAAATCTGTTTGAAAAAGTGTTTCCCGACCCCAGCGAAGGCTGGGAGTCCACCGACAACAAACCGGCCAAGAAACCTCGCAAGCCAGCCGCAGAGAAGGACAAAGGCAAAGAAAAAGTGGAATTGATCGTCGGCCAATCCGATTCCCTGCTGCTGGTGGGCACCAACGCCAAAGACATTGAGAAGTTGATGATCCGGCAAACCGGGGGTGCCGCGCCGGCCCTCACGGAAAATGCCGCCTTCGGCGCCCCCGACCGCGCCATGCTCCGCAACTCGCTTTTCTTTGGCTGGGTCAACCTGAAAACCCTGATCGAAGCGGGTGCCGCTGCGGCCGATAACCAGCCCAACCGGCGCGGTAAGCCAGACCCCAAAGCGCAGTTGGAAATGATGGGCTTGACCGGATTAAAGTCGTTGGCTTTCAATCTCAAGGATGAGGGTGACGGCGGCCAGATGGTCTGGCACTTGGGCATTCCGGAGGCCGACCGCAAGGGCCTGTTCAAAATCCTGTCCCCTGCTCCCAAGGACTGCAGTCCGCCCGCGTTTATCTCCGCAGACATCGTTAATTTTGTGCGGTATCGCTTGGATTTTCAGAGAATCAAAGAGTTTGTGGATGCCGTGACGCCTCCCCCGCAAGGGCAGGGCCAACCGCAAAACCCCATCGGCGACATGATCAAAGCGATCCTCAACCAACTGGGCGATGACGTAATCTATTACTCGCGCAAAGATGCTGCGGCCACCCTCGAGGGGCTGGGCATGCCGCCGTTTGTCCTGCTGTTGGGTTCCCCCAGTAGTGAGCAACTGGTGTCCAATCTGCAATTCCTCCTGATGCTGGGCAAAGGCAACCGTGGGCAGGTGAAAGAACGCGAATTTTTGGGCCGGAAGGTCTATACAGTACCAGCCCCGGCTCCGCGCAACAAGAACGGCAAGGCGGATGCTCCGGCGGGCGACGGTTTCAGCCTGAGCAGCAGCAAGGAATACCTCGCGTTGGGCAACAACAACGCCATGTTCGAAGAATTCCTGCGCGGCCCCGGTGACCGCAAAGCCTGGCGGGAAAACCCGCGCCTGGCGGAAGCGGCGCAAAAAGTCGGCGGCATGAATTCCGGCCTGTTTGGTTTCGAAAACCAGAAGGAAAGCATGAAGATGCTCTTTGGCACCCTGACCAAAAATCCGAAAGCCATCGAAGATGCCGTAAGTAATTCGCCCATTGGCGGGCGATTGGGCATGCAGGACGACAGCAAGAAGTTCAAGGAATGGCTGGATCTTTCCTTGCTGCCGGATTTCTCCAAAGTGGAGAAATATTTCGACCTGAGCGTTTATGCGTTCAGTTCCACGCCGGAGGGCATGGCCATTAAATTCTACGCCCCAGTGCCGCCCGGACTGCGGAAGTAACTGGCGAGGTTCCAATCTCCGTGCCCTCTGTGTGCTTCAGCGCCAGAGCGGCACGCGGCATTTACTGGCGGCTTCCCGAAGCGGGCCGTCCTTGCAGCCCAAAGTAATTCCAATGAGCTTTCAAGATGAGACTAAGGCGCGCAGGATTTTGAGCGGCTGGCGAGACGCGAGCGAGGCGCATACCCGCAGCGGTCTGTAACGAGCGAGCAACGAAGCCAGCAGCTCAAAAGACCAGCGAATTAGTCTCATCTTGATAGCGATTTGGAATAAGCTTGCGGCGAAGCGCCAGCTCAAGGTAGGCAGCGTCATAGACGCCCTTCCTCGGTGGCCGAGCGAACTTCCGCATCAGACAGTTTTGTTCTTCCCTTGGCCCGGGTGCGGATCAATTCTTGCAGTGCTTGGAGGCCAGCCACCGTCTTGCGAATATCTTCCAGGCTTTGCCCTCCTTCTGGGATCATCCGGGCAACCGTTTTTTCATAACGGGTAATGACGACCGCCTCACCTTTGGCAACGCGATTCAACAACTCACCAAAGCGAGTCTTGGCCTCAGATGCGGTTACAGTTGACATACGTAATTTCTAATTAACCAGACAACGACTAGGCTAACGTCTAACATGCATGGATATCCCGTGCAACCATTGCTTATGACTCGCCCGTGGCTTCGTGGCTTCAACTTTTCCCGGCGCCTTTGCCCAAGCGCTGCCGGTATTGGTCCAGGATCACTGCCGCCACGATCACCACCCCGGTGATCAGCCGTTTTGTTTCATCCTTCACCCCCACCGATGCCAAGCCGTTATTGAGCACAGCAATGATCAGCACCCCGAAAAAGGTCCGCACCACCGACCCGCGTCCGCCCATCAGGCTGGTGCCACCAATCACCGCCGCCGCAATGGCCTGCAGCTCAAAACCTGCTCCGGCATTCGGATTGGCGGATTGGAATCGCGACGTGTCAATGATCGCTGCCACGGCCACCAGAACGCCGCTGATCAGGAAGACGGCCAATTTGACCGGGCGAGGGTCAATGCCCGATAACCGCACCGCTTCTTCGTTGGTCCCGATGGCAATCATGTAGCGCCCAAAGACGGTCCGCGACAACACCAACTGCCCCGCGATGACAATGGCCGTCGCCAGCAGGAACGGCAGGGATAGCCCCAGGACATGCGTTCCGGCGATGCCTTCAATGGCCGACCCGATGTATTGTGTTTGCGAATGCGTGACCAGGTGAGCCCCGCCCCGCGCGATCTCCAGCATGCCCAAGGTAACAATAAACGATGGCAGGCCCCAGCGGATGGACACCAGCCCGTTGAATGCGCCGCAAGCCAGCCCGGTCCCCAGGGCAGCGAGAATGGCCGCGCCCAACGGCCAGTTATATTGTTTCATGCACACGCCCAACACCGCGCCGCTGAAACCGAGCACGGAACCGATGGATAAATCCACCCCGGCAATGATCAACACGAAGGTCGTCCCGGTGGCCATGATAATCGCGGCGGGTATTTGGTTCGCGATGGTCTGAAAAGTGGTCGCGCTGAAAAAATGTTGGGCCTGAAGACTGAATACCAGAATCAGCGCCCCCAGAGCCAGTAACATGCCCAGATAATCCGCCATCACCCGCCGCAAATCGGCGGCGCGCGACGGGCGCGTGGGCGTGGGTGCCATAGTGGAAAGCTTCTCGTTCATAGTCGTTGTTTGTCCAGATGACCGCTCAGGGCGGCGGCCATGATCTTGTCCTGCGTCCATTCGCCGCGCGTGAAACCGGCGGCAATTTTTCCGGCGGACATGACCAGCAACCGGTCGCACAAGGCCAGCAATTCCTTGAGATCAGACGATACCACGATCACCGCCTTGCCGTTGCGGGCCAATTCAATCAGCAGTTGGTATATTTCAAACCGGGCTCCCACATCAATACCCCGGGTGGGCTCGTCGAAAATCAGAATATCGCAGTTGCGGAACAGCCATTTTCCAATGATCACCTTTTGCTGGTTGCCGCCGCTCAATTCGACAATGCGCTGTTCCACGGAATGACAGCGCACCCGCAGTTTTTCACTCCACTCCACGGCTGCGCCATGTTCGCGGCTGGGCTCAATCCAGCATCGCAGCCGGCTGACGAGGTCCAGCGCCGTGATGCTGAGATTGGCGCGGATGGGCAACGGCAGAAATGCCCCCTGCTCTTTGCGATCCTCCGTGAGCAGCGCGATACCCTGCCGCACGGCATCCTGGGGTGACCGGATGCGGGCGGGTGTATCAGAACCATGCAAAAATATTTCCCCCGCATCCGCTTGGTCAGCGCCAAAAATAAGGCGCATGGTTTCGGTGCGTCCCGCACCCATCAAGCCGGCAAAGCCCAGGATTTCCCCTTGGCGCGCTTCAAAGGAAACCTCCCGCACTTTGTTGCCGCGACACAGCCCCTGGACTCGCAACGCCACGGGACCGGGTTTTGACTCAGCCGGTTGAATAACCTCCCCCAATTCGCGTCCCACCATGAGACGCACCAGCTCATCCAGCGAAACAGCGCCGGTCTGGTGCGTGCCCACCATCCGGCCATCGCGCAGCACCGTGATGCGGTCGGCGATCAGCCGCAGTTCCTCCAGGCGATGGGAGATATAAATGATGCCGGCTCCTTGCGCCTTCAAACGATTGATCTGCGCGAACAGCCGCTCCACTTCCGGGTCCGTCAACGCCGCCGTCGGCTCGTCCAGGATCAACACCTCGCAGCGCCGGGAAATCCCGGCGGCAATCTCCACCAACTGCTGCTGGCCGATGCCCAACCGCCCGACCGGCTCGCCGGGGTCCACGTGGGAAAGGCCAACCGTCTGCAACAATTCAGCAGTCCGGGAATTCATCCGGCCATAATCAATCCACCCGAACCGGTTGGGCATCTCCTCCAAAAAAATATTCTCGGCGACCGTCAGCGTGCCCACCAGGTTCAACTCCTGCATGACCATGCGCACCCCCTGCTGCTCGGCCTCATGACGGCTGCGCGGCGCATGCGGCCGCCCGTTTACCTGCATGGTTCCGGCATCCGGTTGGGTCAGCCCGGCAAGGATGCGGGCCAGCGTGCTTTTGCCCGCCCCGTTCTCGCCGATCAACGCATGCACCTCGCCCCGGCGCAGCGCGAAATTCACCCCCGTCAACACCGGCGTGGCATAGGCCTTTTCAATACCGGTAACGTGGAGCAATGCCGGAGATTCGGGCATTCGGGTTGGCGCAGTGATGGCGGGTTACTTCTTCAGCGGTTCCAGCGTGACCAAATCCACCGGCGTCTCGCGATCCTGCGGCGCGCCTTTGGTCTTGATCATGTCCAACGCGTATTGAATGCCGAAGACCGCAAGTTGATCCGCGTGCTGATCGGCAGTCGCCAGAATTTTTCCTTCCTTCAACAATTGCTGCACGGCGGAAATATTGTCATAGCCGATCACCAGCACTTTATCCAGCTTGTTGGCCGAGCGCAGCGCCGCCACCGCGCCCAGCGCCATGCTGTCATTGGCGCACAGGATGGCTTTGATGTCCGGATGCTCCGTGATCACCGCCGCCGCAATTGCATTGGCTTTGTCCGTTTCCCAAAAGCCGGATTGCGAACTCACGATGTTCACCTTGGCCGCTTTCATGGCATCTTCCAATCCCTGCTTGCGCGTGACGGCATTATACGCGCTCGGCATGCCTTCGATGATGGCCACCTTGTCCCCGGCCTGCAGCCGCTTGGCCAAATAATCGCCCACCTGCCGGGCGCCCTTGCGGTTATCCGGCCCCACAAATGGCACCTTCACGCCCTTATCCGCCAGCACCCCGGGGTCCAGCTTGTTATCAATGTTCACCACCGGGATGCCGGCGGCCTGCGCTTTCTGGCAGGTCATCACCAGCGCCTTGGAATCCGCCGGCGCAATCACGATGGCATCCACGCGCTGGGCAATCATCTGCTCCACAATGTCAATCTGACGGGCCACATCCATGTCATCCTTGATGCCGTTGGCAATCAGCTCGTATTCCGCGTCGTGCTGTTTCTGATGCGCCCGCGCGCCGTTTTCCATCGTCATGAAAAACTCGTTGGAAAGAGATTTCATGATCAGGGCAATCCGTGGTTTGGCAGGGCCCTTCGATTGAGAGCATCCGAAAGTCAGGCAGCCGAGACCGGCTGCCGCCGCGAGCAGAAACAGAAAGCGTCCAGTGGAAATGTTTTTCATATTCTTGAAGAATTGTGCCTGGAATCGCGCCAAACTCAAGCCGGAATATTTCCCGACTCAAATCCATATTGCCGCAAAAACTCCGCCGCTGGCGCTTCAATGCGCACCAAACGTCGCGTGAACGGATTGGTGAACATCAACTCCACCGCCCGCAATCCCAATGGCACGGCAGATGATCCGGCCCCGTAAATCGGGTCGCCCACCACCGGCAGCCCGCCACTCATCAAATGCACGCGGATTTGGTGCGTGCGACCAGTCACCGGGCGGGCCTCAACCAAAGCAGTGGGGGCCGAACCGGGTTTCGCTTGCAACACCCGGAAATGCGTCTCCGCCGATTTACCGCCCGCATCAATTTTCATGCGCCCTACTTCAGCGGGATCCGGCGCCAGCGCCTGACGGCAGATCCACTCCGCCTCGCGCGGGACGCCGCACACCACGGCAAGATAACGCTTCTCCATGCGCCGCGATTCAAACATATCGCTAAACGTTTCCAGCGCCCCTTGGCTCTTGGCAAACAAGAGGATGCCGGTCGTATCCGCGTCGAGCCGGTGAATGTGACGGAGGAATTTCAGGTTGCGGGAGCGTGCCCAGAAATGCCCGGCCGCGATGGAGGAAGCAATCGCGGCCTGCAAATTGCGGTTCGTGCGCTGCCAGGTGAACGGCACCAGCATCCAGCCGCGCGGTTTATCCACCGCCATTACGGCGCGATCCTCGTAAAGAATCGGCAGACGATCCGTACGGCTTAATTCAATGAAAGGTGGTTTGGCCATATAATTTAACGTGAGCGTTGCGGCACTTGAAACACCATCACCGGGCATTGGTTGGCCTCGGTCTGGGAGGCAAACAGTTCGTTGTCCAGATTGCGGAAGCCCGCCGCGCGTGACAACTCCGTCACCAGCGGATTCTGCCGCAAAACAAGATAGAGTTTCGCCCCGGATTTCCTGATGGATTCCACAGTGGGCCGGACCTCATCGCCATACCACGGCTGGCCGAGAAAGAACGCGGTGTAGAGGCCCGTCCGCCCGCCGGGCAGCGTCGCGGCTCCCGCGAGTGGAACCACGAATTGATGCTGGCGCAGTCGTATCGCCAAATCTTGGGCGCACCGACTGGCGGTATCTTTATTCGGCAACTGATAAACGCCCCACGCCAGCGCCGGTAGCAGGAAAGCCAGTGCCACCGCCACCATCCCAAGCTGCTGGCTGACGCGTCCGGTGCTGCGAACTTCGAGCCAAGCCACGGTCTCCACCGCCATCACCATCAGGAGGGGAAACACCACAAACATGAACCGCAACTCGCGCACCTCCAGATAACCGGGCAACAACGCCAACATCAGGGCGGCCAGCGGCATCACCGCCCACCACCAGCGCTGCCGCCAAAATGCGTCATCCCGGTCCGGACGGGCGCACCGCACAACACACACCACCAGCAACACCGGCCAGAGCAGACAAATCCCTGTCAGCATCAACTGGAGTTTCCCGAAGTTCACCGCTGACAATTTGATCTGATGCCACAAATAACTCCCGCTGTCCCACGGTGCCCAATAGGCGTAGTTCATTCGGGACGGTTCTTCCCAGGCCGTGATTCGGTTGGCTTCCGGCACATGAAACTGGCGCACAAAGGGATGATACCGCTCCTGATCCACCGGCCCCGCCACCGCGTGCGCAATCGCGGCGGTCGTGGAAAAGACCGGCTTATTATAATGAACACTGAGCGCGCCAATCCACGGCGTAGCCAGCAGCAGAAAAACACCCATGATCAGGCTGCACTGTTTCACGATGCCGGGCCAATCCTTCCGCGCGCGCCACCGCCAGACCACACCATAAGCCGGAATGGTAAGCAGGGCCAGCGGCAGAGCGATGGCCTTGGTATAATAGGCCATCCCCCAACACACCCCGGCGACAACTATGAAAAAACTGGAAGCATGGTAAACGTCGCGTTTCACCGCCTGTATCTGCCCGGCCAGCGCCAGTGCAACCCAACCGGCCAGCAGCAAATCCGGAGTGATGTTGGCCACCGACCACGGGATACTCACCGCCGCCGCCAGCCATATTCCCAACTTCAACCAGCGCGGCGGCAGCTCCAGACTGTGAAACAGCGCCAGACAACCCCACCAGAAAATCATCGCCGACCCGGCCATCACCACCCGGACGGCCACCAGCTTGGCCAGCCCCAGTGATAACAGCGGCGCGATCAGCCAACTGAGCAACGGTCCCCAATAGCCGGTGAGCGCCAGTTCATTTTGGCCGGCGAGGTAATACCCGGCAATGCGCAGATAGGCGATGGCATCGGTGTTCAGTGCCTGCCGCATCCACCAACCCGCCACCGCCAGTCCACCCGCCTGCAATAGCGCGGCTGCCAGTATGGTCCGCCACAAGTTCATCGGTGCGTTAACTGAAACAATAGGAAAACCAGAATGCGATCATGGCCTAGTCAAAGATGGACGGCCACTCCCTCAGCCGGGAGTCCAAAACGCATGTCCGGTGTGTAACCGGATCAGCGGGCCTGGACCTCAATGGCATTGATCAACGGATTCTGGACCCCCGCCGTGAAGAGGATGTCCAACTTGCCATCCGTAATGGTCACCGGCACGGTTTCCACAAACGCGGTCTTGGCTGCACCCGCTCGGGCCACGATATCCAGATCCTTGATCTCCACCCCGGCCACCTTCAGGCCGAATACACGTTGCCCCTTTTCAGTGATGCGCGCGTAGGTCTCGGCGAAGTGTAGTTTCACCGTGTACGTTCCATTCGGCACCGGTAGCGTGAAGGCAGTCATTCCGTAATGTTCCGTCCGGTATAGGTCTGGCAACTTGGTGCCGGCAATTTCAATAGTGCCACGGTCGGCGATCTTGCCGCCAGTAAAGCCCTGGTCGGGCAGCCAGATGCTGCCATCGGGGGCAACATAAGGCTTCTCCGCTCCGGCATTGATGCGGATGGGTTGGAACGCCGGCGTCTTTTGTCCGGCAAAGGGGCACTTGCACGCCGTCATCCCCAACAAACCGGCCAGCAACGCGCCCGCCAGCAGAGCAGAGGACAAACGTTTACTTGAAGTGATGCGGGTTGATACATTCATTTGATTCGATTTCATATCGGCCAAATTGCGCTACTCCTGCCAACCCGTCAAGATGGAAAAATCGCGCGCCAGAGTGGTATGGCTGGCCGCAACCATTCCGGGTTAGACAATCGCGGAAAAATCGCTATGCTCAGACGCATTATTATGGCAACGAAAACGATTATCATTGAACCGACGCCCGCTCGCTTGGGTTTCTCCATGCCGGCGGAATGGGACCAACACGAAGCCACTTGGCTCGGCTGGCCACATGAAAAAACCGATTGGCCCGGCAAGCTCGACGCCATTTACTGGGTCTATGGCGAAATGATCCGCAAGATTGGCGCGGGTGAGAAGGTTCGTTTGTGCGTCAACTCCAAGGCGGATGAAGCGCGGGCGCGCCGGATCATCAAGCTCTCCGGCGGCGATTTCAAGCGCGTGGATTTCATCCCCTATCCGACCAACCGTGGCTGGATGCGCGACAGCGGCCCCATTCATGTTCGCAAAGCGGCGAACGGCGAAAAAGCCATTGTCCATTTTCATTTCAATGCCTGGGCGAAATATGACAACTGGCAGAAAGACCGGCGCGTGCCGGAGATGGCTGCCAAGCGCCAGCGCCGCCCGCTATTCAATGCCGAATATGACGGCAAGGATTTCGTGCTCGAAGGCGGCGGCATTGACGTCAACGGGCGCGGCACCGTGCTGACCACCGAAGAGTGTTATCTGGACCCCAAGGTGCAGGTGCGCAATCCCGGTCTGGGTCGCAAGGAGATTGACGAAACCCTGAAGAAATACCTGGGCGTGACCAATGTCTGCTGGCTCGTCGCCGGCCCGGTGGGTGATGATACCCACGGTCACATTGATGATATTTGCCGTTTTGTGAACCCCAAGACCGTGGTGCTTATCAAGGAGACCAACCGGAAGGACATCAATTACCACCCGCTCTCCGAGAATTGGGACCGCATCCAGGATTTGCGGTTGGAGGACGGCTCCAAGCCGGAAGTGGTGCCCCTGCCCATGCCCGCGCCGCTCTACTTCGACGGCTACCGGTTGCCCGCCAGTTACGCAAATTTCTACATCAGCAACGCGGCTGTAATCGTACCCACATTCAACGATCCAAATGATCGCATCGCGTTAGGCACCCTGGGCGAACTGTTTAAAGACCGTCCGGTCATTGGCATTCACGCGGTGGACTTGGTGCTGGGCTTTGGCACCCTGCATTGCCTGACGCAACAGGAACCCGCATAACCCGGTATCCAGTATTAGGGGCGCGGTGACGTTGGGGCATCCTCTCTGGCACCGCGTTGGCCACCCTCTCCTTGCCCACCACGGTCGCCGCCACCTTGACCACGACCGCCGCCTTTGCCTTTTTTCTGACCGCCCTGGCCGGATGGGCGATTCTTGGCGCGAGGATCCGGTTGCCGTGGGAACCCGTCTATGATGGTTCCAAAGGGTTCTTACGCGTACTAGTTTTATCCTAGTTTTGGACCGGGATAAACAATCAACCCCAGTGTCCAAGGCGATCCCAAAATGTTAAATCTGCCGCTTGAATCTAACCCGGGCATCCGCTATCAATAACCCATGAAAACGACATCCAATCTCTGGCTGGCTTGCATTATCGCTTTGCCATGGAATATGCTGGCCGCAACCCAGCCAGCCATGAAACCCAATGTACTTTTCATTGCGGTGGATGATTTGAACCATTGGGTGGGTTATCTGGGACGCAATCGGCAGACGATGACGCCCAATATAGACCGCCTCGCGGCAAGGGGGACTTGGTTCACCCGCAGCTACTGTGCCGCCCCGGTTTGCAACCCCTCCCGTGCCGCACTCATGTCTGGTCTGCGGCCCGGCACCACCGGCGTCTATGACAACGGGGAAAATTTTCAACCGGTCATCCCGGTGGATATCACACTCACTACCCAATTCCGCAAGGCCGGTTACCATGTTTGCGGCGCGGGAAAAATTTACCATGCCAGCGTGTATCGCCCTGGAGAATGGGATGATTGGCTGAAAGGCGGCAAAGGTGGCGAGCGAGAAGAAGACGGTTCACCGCAGGCGGCTGTTCTCGCCGGAAAGCTCCCCATCACCCCCATGAATTGTCGCGACGAGGATATGCCGGATTACCGGTTTGTGGACTACGCCATTGCGCAGTTAAAACAGAAACATGACCGTCCATTTTTCATCGCCTGTGGGCTGACTAAACCCCATCTTCCCTGGAGCGTGCCCAAAAAATATTACGAGAAATTTCCGCTCGAAACCATCGAACTGCCGCCGTACAAGGAAGACGACCTGGATGATTTGCCACCGATTGCCTTGCAGCTGGCCCTGCGTTCAGGCGATCACGAGGCCATTCTCAAACAAGGCGGCACCAACACTTGGAAACAGGCCATCCGTGCTTATCTTGCCACCATCAATTTCTGTGATGCCATGGTGGGGCGATTGCTGGATGCTTATGAAAAATCGCCCGAGCGCGACAATACCATTCTTTGTTTCTGGAGCGACCACGGGTGGCACTTGGGTGAAAAACAGCATTGGCGTAAATTTGCGTTATGGGAGGAAACCACCCGGTCCCCCCACATCTGGGTCGTACCCGGCTTGACCAAACCCAACAGCCGTTGCGATCGTACCGTGGATTACATGAGCATGTACCCGACCTTGATGGATCTCTGTGGACTGCCAACGCCCGCGCATGTTCAAGGCCGCAGTATTCGCTCGCTGCTGGCGGATGCGCAGGCGCCTTGGGAACAACCGGCCATTACCACTTACAAGCAAAACAACCATACTGTCCGCAGCGAATCCTGGCGGTACACCCATTACTCTGATGGCGGCGAAGAACTCTATAACGAGACTAGCGATCCGTACGAATGGACCAATCTGGCGCGCAAAGGTGCAGAATATAACCCCGTTAAAACCGAGTTGGGAAAATTTCTACCATCCGACAACAAACCGCCGGCAAAAGAGGAAAAGCAAACCGGCGAAAATAACCGTAAAAACCGAAAGAATAAAAAAGCTGAATAACCGGCCGATCCACCATCAACCAGCAACTGACTTATGAACCCAACCAATACCGTTTTACGCTTGAGCCTTGGCCTTTTGGTGTTACTTGCCCTTTCGGGCAGCCAAGCCCGGGCGGCCGCCAAACCCAACCTCCTCTTCATTTTCTCGGACGATCACTCCGTCCAGAGTATTGGGGCATACCGGAGCTGGTTATCCGGGTTTGTCCGCGAACAAAAAATCACGCCGAACATTGATCGGCTGGCGGATCAGGGCGTGATCTTCGAGCAGAGTTTTTGCGGCAACTCCATTTGTTCACCCAGCCGCGCCACGGTGCTTTCGGGCGTGCATACGCACATTAGTGGGGTCACCCATTTGGGTGGCAGCATTCGTGAAGGGGTATGGACGTTTCCTCCGGCCATGCAAGCCGCAGGTTACCAAACGGCGATCTTCGGCAAGTGGCATTTGGGCAATGATCCCCTCGGATTCGATGTCTGGCGCATTTTACCCGGCCAGGGCACCTACTGGCAGCCGGCCTTCAAGGGGGCGAATGATTTCAAGGAATCCGTCGAGGGTTATGCCACCGATGTCATTACTGGAAAATCCCTGGCTTGGTTGAAGGGGCGTGATAAATCCAAACCATTCCTGCTGATGTGTCATCACAAGGCGCCACATCGTCCCTGGTCGCCGCCGGACCGGTATTATCACTTGCTTGACGGCGTAAAGGTTCCAGAACCTGCTTCACTGTTTGATGATTATTCCGGCCGCACCTCATCTGCGAAAAATCAGAAAATGGAAATCGGCCGGGACATGACCCTGCCCAGCGATCTCAAAGTGCTGGCCTCGGGCAAGCGCCCAGGGGGAATTCCCGCCGGGCCGGCGGCGGAATGGGAAAAAGCCTATGGCCCGCGCAACGAGGCATTCCAAAAAGCGAATCTCGAAGGGCGCGAATTAACCCGGTGGAAATATCAGGAGTACATGAAGGACTATCTGCGCTGTGTAAAGGGCGTAGACGACAGTGTGGGGCAGTTGCTCGAGTACCTGAAGCAGGAGGGATTGGAGGAAAACACCGTGGTAATTTACGCCTCCGACCAAAGTTTCTTCAACGGCGAACACGGCTGGTTCGACAAACGCTGGATTTATGAGGAATCGCTGCGCATGCCGCTCATCATCCGCTGGCCGGGGGTCGTTAAACCCGGCTTGCGGGTTCCGCAAATGGTGCAAAATATTGATTATGCGCCGACCTTTGTGGAAATCGCTGGCGGTGTAGTGCCAGCCGGCCTGCACGGGCGCTCGCTCCTGCCGTTGTTACGCGGTGAAGTCCCGGCCGATTGGCGACACAGCATTTATTACCACTATTATGATCCCGGCCACAGCGTGCAAAAACATTACGGCCGGCGCACGGAGCGCTATACCC
>JBAXGN010000028.1 GCA_037139415.1 Verrucomicrobiota bacterium
GCCCACACCAGAGTTTCTTCCTGCATCAGCCCCCATCGGGGGTCCTGGCTTTATAACCACACGGCAAGTACGATTTACTACGGCGATTTACTGCCAACGACAAAATAACGAAAATCGGGTTAAACTAGCACAATGACTTCAAAGTTCGACCGCCAGAAACTAAATACTGGGGACAATGATAACCATTCCAGTTTATGCCCTTACTGAATCGCCAAGTGGTGCCCACCGTCACCGATGCCTTGGGACGATAGAATACTTGGGTGTACGGACCCCCGGGGCTATGTTTATTCATTCCGAGAGCCACAACTGGCCCGCAACAAGCAAAGGGGGCATTCATAGATTTAGGTGGCAACTCCTTGCTCTCCTAACTCCTAGCTTTCAGCTTTCGCGTATTTCGCCTGTTTCGCGGTTTGCATTCCTCGCCCGCTCCAGCGCCTGACTCCAAGCTTCCATTTTTTCGCTTATATTTTTCTGCCAGATAATCTTTTTGCCATGTTCTATCCCCCATTATTCATTTTTTTATGCCCATAAATTTTTCTGGTGTAGCCTTCGATTTTTGCCAGGCCCGCGGATGGAAGCGGAGATATGCGCCCAACCGCCGCTTGGGCCAAAACCGAAATGTGCGACGACGACCACGAGCGACCATTCTTTGGTTGAATATTCAGCGCGTTTTGCAAACATCCGGGCATGAAATATTTAAGCCGTGGTTTTTTGTGTTTGCTGTGCTGGGCGGTGTGCGGCTTTGGTTCCGTCCAGGCTATGGCCGCCGCCAAGCCCAATATCCTGGTCATTCTGGCCGATGACCTGGGCCGGGGTGATTACTCCGCGTTTGGCACGCCGGATATCCGCACGCCGAATATTGACCGCCTCTGCCGCGAGGGCATGACGTTCCGGAATTTTTACGCCAACTCCTGCGTCTGCTCGCCAACGCGCGCCGCGCTGCTGACGGGATGTTATCCCGACCGCGTCGGGGTGCCAGGGGTGATCCGGGAAGAGACGCCGGATAACTCGTGGGGCTACCTCACTGCCAACGCCAAATTACTGCCGGAGATGCTGCATCGTGCCGGATATCACAGCGCCTTGGTCGGCAAATGGCACCTCGGCATTGGCACACCCAACACACCGACGGAACGCGGCTTTGATTTCTTCCACGGCTTTCTCGGCGACATGATGGATGATTACTGGACCCATCTGCGGCACGGGCATAATTTCATGCGGCTCAATCAAAAGGTCGTGGAACCCACAGGCCATGCCACCGACGTTTTTACCGGATGGGCGTGTGATTACTTGACGGAGCGCGCCAAGAAGCGCGCGCCATTCTTCCTTTATCTTGCCTACAACGCGCCGCATGGCCCGGTGCAACCGCCACCGGACTGGCTGGCTAAAGTGCAGCAGCGCGAGCCCAATATGAACCCGAAACGCCAGAAACTGGTCGCCTTGATTGAGCACTTGGACTCCGGCATCGGCAAGGTGCTCGATACGCTGGATCAATTGAACCTGGCCGATAATACGCTGGTGATTTTCACATCGGACAACGGCGGTGTGCTGGCGGAGGGTGCCAACAACGGCCCTTGGCGCAGCGAAAAATGTCACATGTACGAAGGCGGTTTGCGCGTACCCTGCGCTGCCCGCTGGCCGGGCAAAATCAAGGCGAGCAGCACCACGGACCACCTTGCGCTTACCATGGATATTTTTGCCACAAGCTGTGATTTGGCGGGCGCGCAGGCTCCCGCAGGCATTGACGGGGTGAGTTTCCTGCCGACGCTGCTGGGGCAAACGCAGACCGTGACAAATCGCGAGTTCTATTTTGTCCGGCGGGAAGGCGGAGTCCAATATTGCGGCAAGACCATTGAGGCCCTGATCCGCAACGATTGGAAACTGGTGCTCGACAGCCCGTTTGCCCCGATGGAACTCTACAACCTCAAAAACGATCCCTACGAAACCACCGATCTGGCAGCGAAGGAAAAAGCCAAGCTCAGAGACATCACCGCCGGGTTGCGTCTGCATGTCCAGCAAGGCGGCACGGTAACCTGGCAGGCACCCGCCAAATGAGTGCTTACAGGATGATCCGGTACATCGTGTAGCCAAAGCAACCGATGAAAACCAGTACGGACAACAACTTGAGAAGACAACTCATGGGCTCAAGTTTGGGATGCAACCCCCAAAACCAGTGCGCATGAATAAACACCCCGACGGCCAGGTAGGCAATCGCCAGCGCCACTGCCGCTGGTCCTTCCAGGTCCAATGACGAACTGCCGCGCCCGAAGAAACAGGCGTGTCCGGTGAACAGGCACCACACGCCATATCCGAACGGCAACAGCGCGAACCCAACGCCGAGAAGCCACATCGCGAGGCGACCACCGGAGGGTGCATAAGCCAAGTCCTCAGCGTCGTCAAACGCCGTGCGATGCACTTTGTTGGTCCAGAAACCCATGTGATGGAGCCTATGTCGTATTGGTGTATTTTCAAGCCCATTCCAACTTGGCTTTCGGGTTAAAACCTGTGGATTTTTCCTCAATTGCTGGTATACTGTTGGACATGCAAACGAGAACTCGTTGGGCTGCCAAGCATCTGGCAATCGCCATGATGCTGGGGCTGCCATTGGCCACTATGGCTTCGCAGACCAACCAGTTCGTCACCAATGTGACCGCGGTGGTGGCGTCGCTGAATCCGAAGTGCCTCGTGAGCGGCAAAGTCACCTATTTGGACCAGGACAAGGTTGTGCTAGCGTCAGGACAGAGTTTCATGCGGAGCAACCTCATGCAGCTTCATCTCCAGACCAACGTTACGCGGGTGGTCGAGACGCTTTCCCTGACGACCGGGACCAACCCAACGGCAATCCTCAATAACCGGCAAGTTCCAACCGCACTGGGCCTGGGCGACATCAACACGCCCCAAGGGCAGGCGGTCGTGCAGCAGGTGTTTCAGCTCATGATGAACCAGGGCATCGCCCTGGGGATGGACGCCACCCAGCGGGTTGCCTTCAGTCAATATTATCATAAGACCGCCGAGGGACTCGCCAACGGCACCACGGATCTGAAGTCCATCCGAGATCAGGCCGCCAACACCCTCTCGGCCATGAAACAGTATAGCAAGGAGATCGGGGAGGATACCAACGCGGAGGTCTGGCGCGGCTATGAGAACATCCTCCGGGATTTCGTGGAGCGCTACGATCGCGGGGAACGGTAACTTGCGAAATGAAATTTAGTCGTGGTTTGGACCGATGGCTCACTGCCACCAACGCGACGCTTCGGGACAGCCAATTGACTGTCACTGAGAGCCAGTCGTTGCGCACATAAAACGGTGCCAGGCGGACCGACTACACCTTCACGGCGGACTTGGCGGCGGAGAATGGTGTGGCCGGTCTGGTGTTCCGAGCCATGGACGACCAGAATTTTCCCATGGGACCGAGTCCGGCCAAGTGGTGACGCGCATTCAGCTCCGACTTGAGCCGGCCCACTCCGCCTTTGTGATTGGAAAGACGGAGGGGGCGCGTTGAACCCGGTTTCCAAAGTGCGTTGACTCCTAGCCGAAGCTTACCGAGCAACCAAATACAGGAAGGGATGGGCGCGAAAATGA
Organism: Verrucomicrobiota bacterium; assembly: GCA_037139415.1. Lineage (NCBI taxonomy): Bacteria > Pseudomonadati > Verrucomicrobiota > Verrucomicrobiota bacterium. The sequence continues at coordinate 3,580 of JBAXGN010000028.1, forward strand.
GGCGTCCGCCAATGATAAAACTCTGGACGTGTGCGAATTTTGGGTTACGCTGACTACGCAAAATGGATCGCGAAAGACTGGATTTACTGTTGGAACGGATCATTCTCGGGCTCGTGTTGAGCATTTTGGTGTTCAGCACTCTGGCGCTGGGTGGGGTCCGTGGGGATCACTTTTCCATCGTCCTATGGCTGACCGCCGTGGTGGTGGGCTTCTGGGTGGCCCGCTTATGGATCGCGCCCAAGATTACCTTTTTATGGCCGCCGGCCTGTTGGGCGGTGTTGGGTTTCGCCATTTACGCGGTGCTCCGTTATCATTACAGCGACATTGAATATGTGGCACGGCAGGAGGTGCTTCAAATCCTGGTATATACGACGGTGTTTTTTGTCATCGTCAACAATCTGTACCGCCAGGAAAATAGTAAAATTGTGGTCATGAGCATGGTAGGACTCGCCATGCTCCTTTCCTTCTACGCGATGTACCAGGCGTTTGGTCACTCGAACAAGGTGTGGGCCATGGACCGTCCGCTCAGTTACGCCAACCGTGGTTCGGGAACTTTCTTCTGCCCCAACAGTTTGGCTGGTTTCCTGGAAATGTTGCTGCCGGTGGCGGTGATGTCCGCTTTTAGCCGGCGTTCGGGCCATGCGGCCCGAATTATTCTCGGCTATGCGGCGATGGTGATTCTGGCGGGGATTGCGGTGACGTATTCGCGCGGCGGCTGGGTGGCATGCGCCGTGGCGCTGACCTTGCTGTTGATCTTTGGCACCCGCAATATCCGCGCGCGCCTGATCATCCTCGTCATTTTGCTGGGCCTCACCGTCGGCGGGTATTATTCCATCAAACAAGCTCACCGCGTGGTCCAACGACGGGTCGGTGAAGCCATGAATATGGGGCATGATCGCGATCTGCGCTATCGCATCTGGCCGGCGGCGGCAGAGCTGTGGTTGAACCAGCCATGGTGGGGGGTGGGACCCGCGCATTTTGACCACCGTTTCCCGCCGTATCGCGATCCGGTGAACCGCATGCAGGCCCGTCCGGTGTATGTGCATAATGACTTTTTGAACACGTTGACGGATTATGGGGTGGTCGGCTTTGCCTTGATGGGGGCGGTCTGGTTTCTGGTTTTCGTGGGGGCATCCCAAACGTGGAACCGGATGTCTCACGCCACCTCGGACGGAGCCGCGTTGCGGAGCAGTAAATCCGCGTTCGTGGCTGGCGCCGCGTTGGGTTTGATCGCCATTTTAGTGCATTCACTGGTGGATTTTAACCTGCACATTCCCGCCAATGCCTTGCTGGCGGTCACACTGATGGCGTTTCTAACCACCTACATGCGGTTTGCCACCGAACAATATTGGGTGCCGCTGGCAACCACGGGGCGCGCGGTGGCCACGCTGGTGCTCATCGCCGCGTTTTTCCTGCTGGGGGTGGGCGGGGTGCGGCGTTTTACCGAAGCGTACTGGTTACGGCAGGCTTCCAGAAGCACGCTGGCGGAGGAAAAACTGGGCTTTTTGCAAAAGGCATTTTTGGCCGAGCCGCAAAATTTTGAAACTGCCCATGAAATCGGCGAGGTTTACCGCCTGATAAGCTGGGATGGCAATGACGACTGGGCAAAATATGCCGAGGCCGCGCTGCCTTGGTATCGGCAGTCCATGATTTTGAATCCCTACTTCAGCCATGCGCCGATGCGGTACGGGATGTGCCTGGACTGGCTCAAGCGCCCTGCCGAAGCGTTGCCTTGGTTCCAACACGCCCTGACGCTGGACCCGAACAGTTATTTCATGGTGGGCAGCCTGGGATGGCACTACATGCAGACCGGCCAATACGCCATCGCCAAACGCTACTTTGAGCGGTCCGTTAATCTGAATTTTGAAAATAACGCTCAAGGCTGGACTTATTTGCAGTGGTGCGAGCGGGAGGTGGATGCCCAGCGTCGTGGTATCAAGTGAGCGGGAATGAGCGCGACCCCTTCTCGTTGGGGAAAAGATACCCGCTTGCATTTTTCGGCAATTCCTGTCTGTAATGTGCGCCGATGCCGCCCGAAAAATTTGATGTCATCAACTATTTGCGCGCCCTGCTGATCGTGGGGCGGGTATCGAATTTACCGACGGTCTGGACCAATTGCCTGGCGGGTTATGTCCTGGGTGGAGGCCGTGATTGGAATCTCCTCTACACGCTTGGCACCGCCGCGACCTGTCTTTACTTGGGCGGCATGTTTCTGAATGACGCCATGGATGCCGATTACGACCGGGAATTTCGCCGCGCGCGACCCATCCCGCAAGGCACGATCACCGAGTGGAAGGTGTGGTGTCTCGGCTTTATGTTCCTTGGCGGCGGGGTGGCCCTCGTGGCGCTGCTGGGTGGGACGGCGTTTCAATGTGGCGCCGGGTTGGTGGGCTGCATCTTATTTTACAACGCGTTCCACAAAAAATTGCTGCTGGCACCGGTGATCATGGCCGGTTGCCGGTTCTTTTTGTTTCTGCTGGCGGCAGCGGTGGGGCCGGAAGGCATTCAGGGGTTGACGGTGTGGTATGCGGTAGTGCTGGCCGCCTATATTGTCGGCGCCAGTTATCTGGCGCGCAAAGAAGCCGGGGGCGACATACTGATCTGGCCGTGCCTGTTGTTGCTGGCGCCGGTGGTTTTGGCAGTGATCGTAAATGACAGCTTGTTTCGCCAGCAAGGGTACGTGGTGGCGGCGGTGGTGGCACTATGGGTGTTGTGCTGTTTGCGGCAAGCCCTTGGTCCCGGGCCACGCTCTGTGGCGGGCGCGGTCTCCGGGTTGCTGGCCGGTATTACCTTGCTCGATCTGGCCGCCGTGGGTCCGGTGCATCCAGAGCTGGTCCTGCTATTCCCCCTGGCATTCCTAGTGGCGCTGCTGATGCAGCGGTTTGTGCCGGCAACGTGAACGACTGTATCAATGGGGAGACGGTGCGGTGGCGGGCTTGCCGTTGTGCTGGGAGCCCAGTGCGAGCAGGAACGGCACGGCTGTTCGTGCCCAGGCTTCAGCATCCGGGTACCCATCCGCGCTCCCACCAAAACAGCTTTGTAACATCTCCGTATTGATGATGCCCGGATTCAGTGGAATGGCAGCCATTCCCGATGGCAGTTCCAGCGCCAGTGCTTGGGTAAGCCCTTCCACGGCCCACTTCGTGGCGCAGTAGGGTGCCACTTCGGCATCCACTGCACGGCCCCAGCCGGAGCTGAAATTGACAATCACCCCTTGTCGGCGAGCCACCATGGCCGGAACAAAATGCCGGATAACATTCGCCACTCCCAGCACGTTGACCGCGATCACGGCATCAAATTCCCTGGCGGAAATGGTCCACAGCGGAGCATTACGATTAATGATGGCGGCATTGTTCAACAGCAGGTCCGGCGGCCCATGACTGGCTAGGTAAACTTTGGCCCAAGACGCGACCGCAGAATCATTCGCGACATCCACGACCCGGAAGTCATGTGGTGCCGGTAATTGCCGTTGCAGTGATTGCACGTCTTTCAATGAGCGACCACATCCGATTACTGTGTGCCCCAGCCGGGCGAATTCCAAGGCCATTGCTCGACCCAGACCGCGGCTGACGCCGGTGATGAGCACCAATTTTTTGCGAGTCGTCATACGTGGACACTTTGCTTGAGGGCTTGCACCATGGCCAACTGGCGTTGCCGCACAAACGCTCGGGCCTTCTCCACCTTGGCTGCGGTGGCCTCTCGATCCTTGAGCATCGCCAGCACGGCTGGCGCCAGTTTCTTCAGGTCGTCTTCCTGGTCAAAATCAAATAGCCATTCGTTCAGGCCGATGTCCCGCCACATAAATCCCTTGCTGGTCTGTTCCTGAAACCGGCAGACGATGGCGGGGACGCCGTTGCCGATACACATGATGGGTGAGTGCATCTCCAACCCGAATAATCCGGCGGAATGCACGTAGGTGCTCAGCGCCTCATCCGTCAGCCAGAATTGCTCGCGCCACACCACTCTTCGGCGCACCTCCTCCGGCAGTTTGTCCAACAGCATTTCCTTGCCGACCTCCATCTGGCTTTTGTCCTCCGGACACAGCAGCACTTTGTAATCTGTCTCACGCACCACCGTGCCGATCGCCTCGCGCAACGGGGCGTGGTCGTGTTCCTTCATGGCCTCATTGCGCTGACGACGTTTTTCGTCATACGGCCGGTTCGTAAATTTCCAATAAGGGGTGTACCGCAGGCGCGGAATACAGCAGACGAATTTTTTCTCCTCCAGGCTATTCGCCTTCATGAACGCCAGCGCCGCCTCCTCGCGGCGGAGATCGCAGGCAAACGCCCCATCTGGACCAAATTCCATGATGGGGCATTTGACGCCCTCGGTCTTTGCCTTTTCCAACGACACCGCGTCTCGAAAATACACAAACTTCGCCTGGGTCAGCAGCGCCTTGTCATCGCCCGATAAGAATGAGCCATGTGTGATGCCAAAAACGCCGAACGGTTTGCCGGTGTGCTTGATAAAGGCCGCCACATCCTTCGCCGCCACGAGTGACGGCCCGGAGCCGTGCAGCAGGAAGTCGCACCACGCCACGGTTTCACCCAGCTCCGCATTCGATGCCTTGCCGTCTGCGCCGATGCTCCCTTTCACAATCGTTAATTTGGGAAAACGATGATGCTCCATGGCGATGACCTCTTCGGAAAGATCGGGGGAGGCCCACAGCCGGACTTCCGCTTCCGGGAAATGCTGTTCCAGCAGGGCCAGCACGCCCGGTGTGTGCGCAATGTCGCCGATGTTGACCACCTGCCACGAGGATCGCAGCAGGATGTGCGGTGCCCGTTTGGAATCGGCGGCGCCCAGGACGGAAACTGCCGCCAGGCTGGCAGAAGTGTTTTGGAGAAATTGTCTTCGGTTCAGGTTGTTCATATTGGGTTCAAGTTCTGTTATCCGGGTATGTTTTATTGCGGAGTTCCGATGCCAAATCGGGTCAGGGTCAGTCCCGCTGCCCCCAGTACGGCCAGAAGTCCTCCGAACAGGGCGCGCCGGCTGGGCCGTTCCCCTTCCATCCGCGCCGTCAACGGCAGGATGACAATCGGGGTGGTGGCGACAATACCCAAAAACAGGCAGGCCAGTGTCAGCCGCCAGAAATTCGCTTCCGTTCCGCCCATCAGGCGGGCGGAGCGTGTGGCGGCCACCACCGAGATCGAGAAACAGAGGGTAGCCAGAATCGCCCCAAACATGCTCGGGCACTTTCCGGTCTCGACTGGGGGTCTGTCAACGGTCAAAACCGGATTGGCCGGGCTTGGAGGAACGAAACAGAGGAACGAAACAGGATTGACCTATCGGAGGCGTGCGGGGATAAATGTCCAGCCATTATGCCCATAAGGATGATTGTATGAAGACGAAATGCCGCTGCTTGTTCAATGCGTTTCTGCTCCTTGCCGTCGTGAACGCGCCGGGAGCCACCTTGTTTGAATTCGGGTCCACCAATCGCACGACGGCGGCGCTGACGCTCGCTCCCAAAGGTTATGCCAGTTACCAACAGGACGGTTTTTTTGTCGTTGGTCATTCGGACCCACGCGCGGATTGGCCCTACGTGCATCCGGGTCCGCAGGATGGTTGGGCCGGCGGCGGCGAACACACGTTCCACATCGTGTTTGGAGTGCAGTCCACCACGGTCTCGGGTGCCTGCCGGCTGGTGTTGGACCTGCTCGATACCCATTACAAATCGCCCCCGCACCTGCGCATTGAAATCAACGGTCAGGCCTTTGACCGGGATTTGCCCGTCGGCGGGGATGGCGGCGCCATTTTTGGTCGGCTGGCAAATATCAAGCCGCAGCGAGTGGAAGTGGTCTTTCCAGCCAAGCTGCTTAAACTGGGAACCAATACCATCGCCATCGCCAATCGTCAGGGGAGTTGGATGCTCTATCAACGGGTGGCGTTGGAAACCCCGGTGGGTGTCACGCCCGCTGCGGTGCCGGAGGCCGGGGCCATGATCGCGGCCGCACGCCAGGCGGCGAGTGGAACGAAAGTGGACCAGATTGTCGTGGTGTTCAAAACCCATTTCGACATCGGCTATACCGATTTGGCGAGCAATATTGTCCAGAAATACCGGGGCCCCATGATTGATCAGGCTTTGGAAGTGGTGGCACAAAATCGTGACCTGCCGCCTGCGCAGCAGTTTGCCTGGACGATTCCCGGCTGGCCCATGCACAAGATCCTTGAGGATTGGCCCGAGCAGTCAACCGCCCGCAAAACCCAGGTGGAAGCGGCCCTGAAATCCGGACACTTTGTGGTCCACGCGCTCCCGTTCACCACGCATACCGAATCTCTGGAGCTTGAGGATTTGGTGCGCGGCCTGGCCTTCTCCACCCGCATCACCCGCGATTACGGACTGGACGCGCCGCGTGATGCGAAGATGACCGACGTGCCGGAGCACACGCGGGTGCTGGCCACCATCCTCAAGCAGGCCGGCGTGGAGTTCATGCACATTGGTTGTAACGGGCTCAGCACCCCGCTCGAGGTGCCGCCCCTCTACTGGTGGGAAGGGCCGGATGGCTCTCGTATCCTGACCATGTACTCGACCCAGTACGGCACGGGGTTGAACCCACCCAAGGATTGGCCGTATCGGACCTGGCTGGCGCTGATCCACACCGGGGACAACCACGGCCCGCCGCGCCCGGACGAGGTTAAAAAGGTGCTGGAGCGCGCCGCCAAAACGATGCCCGGCGTTAAGGTGAAGATTGGTCGGCTCTCGGATTTTGCCGATGCCATCCTGGCCGAGCAACCCAACCTACCCGTGGTGCGAGGCGATGCCACTGATACTTGGATTCACGGGCCAATGTCTGATCCCATCGGTATGAAACTGGCCCGAAACATCCGTCCATTGCTCGCCGCCACGGAATCGCTCAACACCCTGTTGCGCGGCTGGAACGTGGCGGTGCCGGACGCCGCCGCTCCCGTGGCCGCCGCGTATGAGCAGAGTCTGCTTTATGGGGAACATACTTGGGGCGGATCCATCGGTTGGGCGCGGAAGCAGCTTGGTTTTGGCGCTATCTTTGCGACCAACCGGGCCAGCGGCCTTTATGCGCGCAGCGAGGCTTCCTGGGCCGAGCATACCTCGTACATTGAGCGGGCCCGTGATTTGGTGCAGCCGGAACTTGAGCGCAATCTGCGGGCGCTGGCCGAGGCGGTTGCCATGAAAGGGCCGCGCGTCGTGGTTTTCAATCCCCTGCCATGGAAGCGTGATGGCGTGGTGATTTTGCCGGATGGACGCGATTTCCTCGCGCACGCCGTGCCTGCCTTGGGCTATCGCGCCTATGATCTGGCCAAACTGCCGCCCGTGTCACCAAACGCAAGAAAAACGGTCACGGTGGCCACACCCGGCAAGGCTATCCTCGAAAACGAGGTGTTTCAGGCAAAGCTCGATCTTACCCGCGGTGTCATCCAATCCTTGGTACACAAGCAAACCGGTCGGGAATTGGTGGACACTACCGCAGAAGTCGGGTTTGGTCAGTTTCTCTACGAGCGGTTTGACCAGGCGCAGGTATGGGCTTACTGCGAGGCCTATAATCGTGAAGGGCACAAACGCCACATTGATTTCGACAAGCCGGGTTTGCCCTCCACCAATGAATTCCAGTATCGCGCTGCCGCACCGAGAGATTTCCGTGTGCGATTCGAGAAAACACCGTCCAGCGTGAGTGCCATCATGGAGGCAGCCTCCGGCAATGGTGTGCCGTGCGGCGTAACCACACGAGTAGTGCTTTATCACGATCTCCCTTATGCCGATTTGGAAATGACGGTGCAAAACAAGCCGGAAGACCCTTGGCCTGAAGCGGGCTGGCTGTGTCTGCCGTTTGCGGTGGCGTCACCACAGTTCAAGCTGGGTCGGCCCGGGGGAATCACTGACCCAGCCCGGGACCTGATTCCGGGCGGCAACCAGGATATCTTTACCCTTAACACCGGTCTTACCATGATTGATCCACAAGGCCGAGGCGTGGGCCTTTGTCCCATGGACCATCCACTGGTTAGCTTGGAACGACCCGGATGCTGGAAATTCTCGCGTGACTTTATCCCCCGCAAACCGGTCGTTTACCTTAACCTGTTCAATAACCAGTGGAATACCAACTTCCGCCTGTGGAACGGCGGCACGTGGACTTCGCGGGTGCGCCTTTGGGCGGTGAAGAATGGTGGCGACCAAGCAGCCGCGCTCATCACGCCGTCGCTGGAAGCTCGGTATCCCCTCCAGGCCATGGTGACAGCAGAACCGGCGGGTGCTTTGCCGGTCGAACAGACGGGCGGGGAGGTTTCGCGCCCGGGTGTGTTGGTCACTGCCTTGGGGGCCAATCCGGATGGGTTGGGTACACGGCTACGTGTGTGGGAGTTGGCTGGCCAGGGCGGGCCGTTGCGTATCCAATTGCCGGCTAGCCTCGCCAAAGCTGGTGTGCAAGCATGCGATCTGCGCGGGCGCCCGATGAATCAGCCGGTGGAAACGAAGGCCGGTGTGCTGACGGTTCAGCTCCCGGCCTTTGCGCCCATGACATTCTTGTTCAAACCAGCAGCCCAATAAGGCCGGCACCTCAAGTGGTCTTGGTGTACGAGCGTTTGCCGGTGAGTTCGTTGATCTCAATCTGCCAGACCCGGGTCCGGGCAACGATGACGGGATCAAACGACCAGGTGCGGCCGGAGTATTGGCGCATGATCTCGTTGAGCGCGTAGTCTCTGGCGGCCACCTCCACCAACTCGCGGATGACGCCAAAACCGATGACGCTCTCGTACGCCATGCTCCATTTGCACGCCAAATCCGGATGCCGGCGCACCTCCACGTTGCACTCAAACTCGAAGCACACCTGCGGATTCGCTTGGAAAAATTCCAGCTTCGTCCCCTCGGTGGCCGTGTGAAGATAAATCGCCCGCCCATCATAACCGAAGGAAACCGGCACCAGGTAGGGCCAGTTGTCTTTGGCCAGCGCCAGGTGACATACTTGGCTGCTGCGAATGATCGCGTCCAGCGCGGCGCGGTCCGTAATGGCTTTGTCGTTTCGTCGCATGGTTTTCACTTCCGGTTACAGAGCATTTGCCGGATGATGCTAATACACTGAACCGATGGGGTCCAGTCTGCATTCGCCCAGGGCTGCATCAAGCGCGTTGGTGCGTTACGAATAGTACGAGGTGGGAGGGCCTGTGGTTCCGTACCCCCTCCTGTATCCTCTCCCTCGGGGCATGGGCGTCAACCTTATTGGTTGCGTAATTTGCGCGGGTTCTGCCAGTTCACCCGCGCCCGTCGCCGCCCTTAGCGTCAAGCGCGCCGCCCACCGGAGCGCGGACCTCCGATCCGCGTGGCTTTGACTGCTTTAGCCGCATGCACCGTTGAGGGAATAACCGAAGCGGCTCCCGCGCCCCCCAGCGGACCGGAGGTCCGCGCTCCTTGGGTTGACGCTAGAACCACGTTTTAAGTTTCTCGCGGAGAATTTGTCTGGCCCGGTAAAGACGGGATTCAACGGCCTTGGGTGTGCTCTGCAAGACCGTGGCCGCTTCGGCTACCGGCAGGGCTTCCCACTCACAAAGAATGATGGCTTCGCGCATGTCGTCCGGCAGAGCTTGCACCGCCGCGCGGACGGCTTTGGCCCGTTCGGCAGCCTCGGCGGCCTGGTTGGGATCGGTGGTTGCGGCAGGCAAGGTGTCACCCAGGGTTTGCTCGGTCGTTTCGGATTCGGCATCGAGCGAGACGTTCGGGTGCCGGGCATGCCAGCGATGGTGGTTGCGGGCCAGGTTCGCGGCGATGGTAAACAGCCAGGTGCTGAATTTATGTTCCGGATATAGGTCTCGCGGGAGCGATAGACGCGAACGAAGGGGTGGAAAAAAATGCCAGGGACACCGTGAAACACACGTGCAAAAGCGTCGGCAGTGAAGGCGCGTCTTGCTGCTCCATGAAATAAGGTGGCAACCCACGCCGGACAGCGGCTGAGCAAAGCGGCTCTCACACGAGGGTCGCTTTTTGCGTTTACAGAACAACGGAAATCAAGCGAAGCGCCACAGTGGGAATGGCCATGATTAGCGGGGAACTGAGTCTGGTTAACCTTGGCCTTGGCGAGGGGCGTTTGGTATCGCGTCAGAACCGGTGCGGGCATATTTTCTAATTCATACGAAATTACTATTGCGTAATACTAAAAATCAAGTATTAAGTTCTCATACGTTCGTAATACTAGGAAAACGAGTGGGGGCAGCGGCGTTGGAACGCCGCGGGTCCGCTCGCGGCAACAACGATCAGATGAGTCGAAAATCGCCAGTCACAATGCTGACGCCTTGGATGGGTGGCAGCGGCTTGTCCGCCATCGTGCCGGAGGCAACATGATAATGCGGGTGAGAGCCTTTACACTGATTGAATTGCTGGTGGTGATTGCCATTATCGCCATCCTGGCCGCGCTGCTGATGCCGGCGCTGGCGCAGGGCAAGGCGCGGGGGAAAAGCGCCGGGTGCCTGAACAACCTGCGGCAGATCGGCCTGGCCACGCAGATGTATGCCGACGAGAATGAATCCTATCCGCCAGCCTGGGTGGATTCGACCACGCGCTGGATGGACCTGATTCAGCCCTGTCTCGATAAAAGGTCGGGGGTGTACCTGTGTCCAGCGGACCAGCAGCGGATTCCGGTGACTTGGGACACGAACATTTTCCTAAGCTACGGCATCAACACCTTCCGCTTTGGCGACCAGGCGCATTGTTTCTGGTACGGCGTGAAGGGCAATGCCGTGCCGCGCCCCTCGGGCACGATCATTTTTGCGGACTGCACGCCCGGCAAATATTACTGCGGCGGGGGCAGCGCGTTCAAGGAACCAGTGGTGGACGTGGACTATCGGCATCCCAAGGGCAGTTTTGTGGCCGTGTTTTGTGACGGCCACGCTGAAACCAAAATCAAAACCCAACAAACCGACTGGGACGCCTCCCAATAGAAATCATGAAAAAGCATCCGGACAAACCCATAGCCAATCAGGCTCGACCATTCGGCCTGGGCCAATCACTTGTGCTGGCGCTGGCCCTCAGTGCCGCCTTCGCGTTGCCGCCGGCATCAGTCCAGGCCGGTTTTGCCACCGCGGGCCAAGGGATCAGCAATGTGCTAGCCGGGAGCGTGAGCAACGGGGCGTTGTTTTGTGGCACCACGACCAACTGGGCCAACAGCACCCCGAGCTTGCCTTTCAACACAACCGTCGGGTGGTCGCTGCCGGTCTGCGACCGGGTGGTCGCCAGCCGGTTGATCATGACGTTGTGGGGTGGCACGGCGAATTACACCTGCCAGATGACGGTGGCCATCAATGGCACGAACCTGCCAGCAGCAAATCCACTGGTGTTTGGGTCCACGAGTGACGCCAACGCGGTTTTTAGCGGGGTTGCGCCGTGCGTCTATGGCGCGGGGTCCGGGCTGTGGGTGGTTGGCCTGCCGGTGCCGGAGGAGATGCTGCACCGGGACGGTTCCAGCAATACGGTGAGCATCACGGAGAGCACGCCAGACAGTTTCGACGGGCGGATTCACCATGTCACCCTCGTAGCGGTCTATCAATCCGCCGCCCTGAGTAATCAGTTTGATTATGCACTGGCCGAAGGCAGCGGCGACATTTACGGCACGCCTGCCGCGCCGCAAGTCAATCAGCGCACCGTCCCGCTGGGCACTGTGAACCCCACAAATGCCACGGCAGCGCGGCTGACCGCGCTTTACACGTATGGCGACACGGGACAGAATGACCGGCTCTATTTCAACGGCGTGCAATTGGGCGGCGATGATGTTGCGCAATGGGATAAGACCGGCACGGGATTGAACTACGGCCCGAGCGTGGCGAGTTTCGAGGTGCTGGGCAGCCTGGCGGCGACCAATAGCGTAAGGTTTACCGTGGCGGCGACGGATGTGCCCGGCACGCGGGAAACAAGCCTGCGCCCGCAACTGGCGGCGCTCACGGTCACGCGCCCACCACAGACCGCCCCGCCCGCACTGGGCATTGCGTTGAATGTGGTCGTCACCTGGCCGGTTTCGGCGGGTACGTATCAATTACAGTTCCGCCCCAGCCTGGAGAGCGGGAGCTGGAGCAACGTGACCAATGCGCCAACGGTCATCAACGGTCAGAACGCCGTCCTGCTGCCGCGTGGCGCGGCGCAGCAGTTTTACCAACTTCAAAAAACGAACTAGCGCCGCCACGATATGCCCCGGTTTTTGTCCATCGTTGGGTGCCTGTTGGTACTGGCGCTCGCCAGCCTGACCGGCCGCAGCGCCCCGATGTCGGGCACGGGCGGGCGCGCCGTCACGGATTCCACGAAGCAAACGGTGGTGGTCCCGGCGAATCCCCAACGCGTCCTGAGCCTTTGCACGTCGGCGACGGATACGCTGCTCCGGTTGGGCGAGGGGGCGCGGCTGGCGGGGATTGATGAATACAGCCGCGTGGTTCCAGGCACCAGCAACGTGACGGTGCTGGGCAAGGGCAGCGCTATTTCACGGGAGCAAGTGCTGGCGCGAGGAATTGACTTGGCATTTGTGTGGTGGTTCCAGGAGGACGCGGCGAAGCTGCTGGCGGATTTGCGGGTGCCGGTGGTGCGGTTGCGCTGCGGGCGGGCGTCCGAAGTGCCGGACACCATCCGGCTGGTGGGGCAATGCGTGGGGGCCACCAATGCCGCCGACGCGCTGGCGCGCAGCGTCACGGAAAAGCTGGCCCGGCTGACGCCCGCCAGCACGAACGTTGGGCCACGGGTTTACCTGGAGCTTTACACCCCGTTTAAAACCAGCGGCGGCGATTCGTACTTGAATGACCTGATTGAACTGGCGGGCGGACACAACATCGCCGCCCAGGGCAATGGGGCGCTGCTGCTTTCGGCGGAGCAACTGCTCGCCGCCGATCCGCATTGCGTCGTGCTGCTGGCGGGCTTCGGCACCCCTGAACAATTTGCGCGGCGCGGCGGGCTGGGCAGCCTGGCCGCCGTCAAGGCGGGCCGGGTGCATATCCTGGACCGCTATTATCTGGTTGCCGGCGCGGGGCTGCCCGAGGGGGTGGCCGCACTGCGTCAATTGATCCAACCTGAATCAAAAACCAAACATTAAATATGTCGTTTCACACCATCACCCACAACGCCAAGTATCGTTTCGCCACGCTGCACAATTTCGGCTGCATGTTCCGGTGCCCGGTGTGCAGCTACAAACTGCACAGCGGCCCCGAAGGCCGGCCCGGCTACGCGTGGCCCAAGCCGGATGGTTTCCTCACCACCGAGCAAATCAAGGAAGCGCTGCGCACGGTGGACCTGGCGACGCTGTATTTCATGGGCGGCGAGCCCACCATGGCGCGGAACCTGGCCGAGCTGCTCGGCTTCGGGAAGAACACGCTGGGCGTGCGGACTTTCCTGGGCCATTGCAACGGGTGGAAGCTCGACCTGCCAAACCTGGATGGCGCGAACGTCGGCTTGAAAGCGTGGGACCCGCAAGTGCATCGCGCCTATACCGGGCGGGAAAAGGAACTGATCTTCGGCAATTTCCAGCGCGCCTTTGAGGCCGGGATGGATCTCAAGGCGAACGTGGTCTATGTGCCGGGGCTGGTGGACGTGGACCAGGTGGAGGCCATCGCGGCATGGCTGGGCAGCCTGAGCCGGGACATCCGGTTCCATATCATGGGCTATATCCCGGTGCCGGGGCAACCTTACGAACGCCCGACGGCGGAACAGATGACCGAAGCGGTGGCGTGCTGCCAGCGCCATCTGAACCAGGTCGGCATGTCGCATCTGACCTCGGAAGAGGCACGCAACCATGCGGTGCGGGATGATCGTTTCGCGGTGAAGCAAATCGCTTGAAGTGTTCACGCACCCTCCATCCCGCGCCCGTTGGCTCATGCCCGCCCTGCTGGCTGGGCTGGTGCTCGCCGGGTTGGCGGGATTGATGGTCGGCAGTGTGGCGGTTGCGCCGGGAGAAATCGTCAAGCGGCTTTGGGCCGCGCTGCTGGGGCAAAGCGCCCATGATCCGACGGACCAGATTTTGCTGGCGGCGCGGTTGCCGCGGCTCGTGCTGGCGGCGTCCGTCGGGAGCGCCCTGGCGCTGGCCGGGCTGGCGGCTCAAACTCTCTTCCGCAATCCGCTGGCGACGCCCTCCATCATCGGGGTGTCCAGCGGTTCGGCGCTCGGCGCGGTGCTGGGGTTGCTGCTGGCGGGGCGGGCGGGGTTTTCATCCTCGGTACTGGTGCCGGTGTTCAGCCTGGCAAGCGGGTTGGCGGTCACGGCACTGGTGTTTGCGCTGGGGCGGCGCGGGAGTTTCTTTGGCCATGCGCTGCTGCTGGCGGGCATTGCCATTGGTTCCCTGTGTTCATCGCTCACCACGGCCGCGCTGTACCTGGCCGGCGAACGCTTGCAGGCGATTGTTTTCTGGCTCATGGGTGGATTGTGGCAGGCCAACTGGCGCGATGCCTGGTTCATGCTGCCGCTGGCGCTCGGCAGTTGCGCGGCCCTGTATGTGCTGGCTCCGGCCATGAACGTGGCGCTCGTGGGCGAGCGTTCCGCGCATGATCTCGGCCTGAACCTGCCGCGCTTGCAACGCCAATTGCTGCTCATGATCGCGGCGACGACGGCGGTGGCCGTGAGCCTGACAGGCGTGATTGGTTTCATCGGGCTGGTGGTGCCCCATTTGCTCCGGCTGGTGATCGGCGCGGACCATCGGCGGCTCGTTCCGGCAACGGCCTTGGGCGGGGCGGTGCTGCTCATGGTGGCGGACATGCTGGCGCGCACTCTCGCTTCACCAGCAGAAATTCCGGTGGGCATCCTGACCGCCGTCGTGGGCGCGCCGGTGTTTCTGTGGCTGCTCAATAAACGGCTCGGGAGGCCTGCCGCATGAGCCTGCGGGTCGAAAGTCTTTCCTTCGGATATTACGCTGGCCATCCGGTATTAAACGGCCTGAACCTGGAAATCCGGGCCGGGCAAGTGACGGGGTTGTTTGGACCGAACGGCTGCGGGAAAAGCACCTTGCTGCGCTGCCTGAACGGGGCGCTGCATCCGCAATCCGGCGCGGTGCTGCACCAAGGGCAACGGCTGGACAAGCTGACGCCGCGTGAAATTGCCGCCCGCATTGCCGTGGTGCCGCAAGAGACTTCGGCAAGCGTGCCGTTCCTGGTGCGGGAAATGGTGATGATGGGGCGGTTTGCCCGTTGGGACCTGTGGGGGCAAGAGTCCCCGGTAGATCATGCGGCGGTCCACGCCAGCCTGGAGCGGGTCGGCGCGGCGGACCTGGCCGACCGCCATTTCGATGAACTCAGCGGCGGCGAACGGCAGCGGGTCATCATTGCCCGTGCGCTGGCGCAAGAAACACGGGTGCTCCTGCTCGATGAACCGGCCAGCCACCTGGACATTGCGCACCAACTGGAGGTGTTCCACTTGGCGCGGGAACTGGCCGGCGAAGGGTACACGGTCCTGATGGTGTGCCACGACTTGGTAGTCGCGCCAATGTTCGTGGATGAGGCGGTGTTGCTGAAAGCCGGGAGAGTTTTTGCCCGTGGGGCCGTCCCGCAGGTGCTCCGGGCGCAGAACCTGGCGGCATGTTTTGGGTGTTCGCTGGGAATCACCTGGCCGTCTCCCGGCGCGGCGACAGTCATGCTGGGGTAATGTTCTTTTTCGTTCGCACATTGTGCAGTGCTGGTACTAAAGGGGCTTCCGGGAGAGGCTGTGTCCGGGCTAAAGCCACTTTTTGAGTTGTTCCCGAAGTAGGTTGCGCGCCCGGTAAAGACGGGATTCAACGGCCTTGGGTGTGCTCTGCAAGACCGTGGCCGCTTCGGCTACCGGCAGGGCTTCCCACTCACAAAGAATGATGGCTTCGCGCATGTCGTCCGGCAGAGCTTGCACCGCCGCGCGGACGGCTTTGGCCCGTTCGGCAGCCTCGGCGGCCTGGTTGGGATCGGTGGTTGCGGCAGGCAAGGTGTCACCCAGGGTTTGCTCGGTCGTTTCGGATTCGGCATCGAGCGAGACGTTCGGGTGCCGGGCATGCCAGCGATGGTGGTTGCGGGCCAGGTTCGCGGCGATGGTAAACAGCCAGGTGCTGAATTTATGTTCCGGATTATAGGTCTCGCGGGAGCGATAGACGCGAACGAAGGTGTCCTGCGCCAGATCGTTGGCATCGTCTTCGTTGCCCAGCATCCGGCAGAGGAAATGAAAGACCCCGGGGGCGTGCCGGTCCATCAGGTTGTTGAGAGCCGCATCGTGTCCGCCTGCCAGCTTCGCCATATCTGCCCGGTCCAGGGCTTCCGTATCAACGGTGTCCATGGGAATTGGGATTCGCTGGGGACATGGTGTGTTCAACCTGCTCGTGGAAGCCAAGGGTCAGGCGCTGCATCTCGGCGAGGTAACGCCGGCCTTGCTCCGGAGGCATGACCTGACTGACTTCGCGGAAGTGTTGCAGCATTGCAGCCTGGCATTGGGCGCGCAGGGTGCCGACTTCGATGAGCTTTTGCTCGATGGCGGCGGGCGTGCTGGTGCTGGCGGCCAGCATTGTTTGCAATTCGCGCTTCCGGGAATCAATGCGCTCGCAGAACTCGCGGCACTTGGGCAGGTAACCGTCGTGAAGTTCGCGCACCCGGGCCAGGTCGGCGTCGTTCAAGTGGAACTCCAGCCGCAACCAGGCGAGGTCATCACCGGGTTGCACCGCATGTTGAATGCACCAATGAGCGGCAAGGCGTTGACTCGCGAGAAAAACCGCAACTCCGGCGAGGAGCATGGCGACGAAGATGAGGAGCGGGCGGCGCATGGTTTTAGTGGAGGCTGTTGGGCGCGACGGCGGCAAGATAACGCTCCTGGGCTTGTTGCTTGGCCGCACTGTCACTGGTGACCACACCCGTAAGTCCGCCCGCCACCAGCAAGAGCGTCAACCCCGCCATGGCGAAGCGCGGCAGCAGCAACTGCTCCACCCAGCGTTCCAGCCAGGCCAGGGGCGTGGGCGATACGGTGGCCCTTTTTTCGGATTTCTCGATGCGGCGCCAGACGGATTCCTGGAAGCGCGGCGGTAACGGTGGCGCGGGCCGGGCCTCGCGCAATAGTGTGCCCAGTCGTTCGCCATCCGGTTCGTTTATTGTGCTCATAATCGTTCCTTCGTTGAGATATATACCCCAAGCCCGGCGGGATCACGCATAAAACCTTGCGAAAAATTCTTTGCGGGTTTCTGCGAGTGCCGGGGTATGCAGTTCAGAAGGCGGTCACAGTGGCTGCCAAAACAACAAAAACTGAAACAAAAGAAAGAAATAATATGAAGACAATTAAAAATATCCTCACCTCTCTGACCCGTGGAACATGGATCGCGGCCGTGGCCGGAATCACGCTCGCCGCCAGTAATGGCATGGCGCAAGATCGGGGCGCCACGCAACTAATCAAGCCGCACCCGCACAACTCGGTGGCCGAAGTGCAGAAGGTGGCGGCGGGCGACCCAGCGGTCATGGCTTGCCCGAAGTGCAAGGACTCCTTGGTGACGGAGGCGGAGAGTACCGGCAAGGGCGCGAACCCGACGGTGACCAAGACCTACCTGCAACATGGCTGCCCCACCTGCAGCACCAAGATCGCGACCGAAGGGGTGGGGAAAAATGCCAAGGACACCGTGAAGCACTCTTGCAAAAGCGGCAGCAGTGAAGGCGCGTCTTGCTGCGCCATGAAATAGAGTGGCAAACCCAAGCCGGACAGCAGCTGAGAAAAGCGGCTCGCACACGCGGGCCGCTATTTGCGTTTACAGAACACTGTAAATGGCACGCGGCCCCCAACCGGCCAGCGAGGAAAACCGGCGCGGGACCAGACCGCGGGCGGGGTAGAAACACGCCATGGTGAGAGAATTCCCCGAAACCAGATTCTGGTAAACCTTTCCCGCGTCGGGATGATGGCCTGATAGACCGGGAGAAAAGGTGTTTTATGGTTTCACGCGGAGGTTTTGAATGGGGATCACGGCCAGTTCGGCGCTGTTGTGATTGCCGCGCCGGCCGCCGCCGTTGGAGTAGCCGACGTAGAGTTTGCCTTCGTGTTCGATGGCGCACGGATAGGAGAGGGGCGCTCCGTCGGCCACATCGCCGGGGCCTTGCGGGAAGGCGGAGGGACGGATAATGAAGATCTGGCTGAGCACCGACTCGCCCGGTTTGCTGACGGCAATGGTGAGCGGTGTGCGGCGTCCGCCGCTGTTAGCGGTGGTGGTGCAGACGAGGTAGCGCTGGCCGGTACTGAGCATGCCGGCGGCGGGCTTGGAGGTGGCCATGGGCAGGTTGCTTGGTGCCGAGGCGATCCAGGTGCGGCCGTAGTCCTTGCTCACGGCAATGAGCGCCTGCGCTTTGGCGCCAAAGCGGGCGATGCTGGTCACTTTCGGGCCATCAACGATGATGCCCGATTCGCCCCACATCGTGAGTCCCTCGACGGCTGGGATGACTACGAGATCCCATTTTGTGAAATCATCGCCATGGCTGATGGCGACAGCCGCGGGGTTCTTGCTGGTCTCGGAAATCGCACCCGCTTTGATGCCAGGCATGATCCAGTTTCCATCCTCCATCTTTACCGGCTGATTCAGCGCCCAGAAACCGTCATCAACAACGACACCCTGCGACTGCCACGCACTGGTGCTTTCCTCGAGCACAAAAGCCCGCGTGTGAATCTTTTGCATGCGACCATAAAACGCGCCGTGGAAGGCCCATAGCTTGCCACCATGTGAAAGGAACACGCCGTGGCTGATGGACAAGTCCGGCACTCCCGCCCCGGTCCCGATGGTGAAGGTCTCGCCCCACGTTTTACCGCCATCCGCGCTGATACGGCCGCGTGCTTCTTCGCCGTGCGTGTTCTCTTCGCCCTTGTTGTGACCGAAGGATGCGAACAGCTTTCCTTTGTGCCAGGCGAGGCCAACGCCATGCAGCCAGATGTAGCCGTCTTTTTCGGGTTCGTTGGCCTTGATGACCTGAAACGTCACGCCATCGAGCACGGGCGCATCAGCGGCCTTTGGCAGCTTTACATTCGCATCCCAGAGCGGGGTGTCGGCGATGATGGCCTTCGGGATTTCATGCGTAGCCGCGACTGGCTGGTAGATCCCCGCAATCTCCGCCGCGCTCCATACGCGCGGCTCCCAGCGCGCCTCATCCACCGCGCCGGTGAACTGCTGCAGCAGTCGTCCGCGGTCGTTCACTCCGCCAAGCGTGATCGGTGCCTCCGTGGCTGGGAGCGCCTTGGTAAGTGTGATTTCACCGGCGGGCTGCCCATTGAGAAAGAGCGCCGCTTTCGCGTCAGCGACGGTAAGCGTAACGAGATACCAGCGGCCCGGCTGCAAGGCCTCGACCGGGTTGATGCTCTTCCATTTCTCCTGCTGCAGATAGGCGCGCAGGCGGCCGTTCGACTCGATTGCCAGGCTCCACTGCCGCTCGCCGAACGAGTAGCGATTCTTTGCCGCGATCAGTTGCTGCCCACTCTGCGGAGCATAGGGATTCATCCACACGGAGAACGTGAATCCCTCTGCTCCGCCATTGAGCCGACCGCTGTCTTTCAGCTCGATGACCTGACTCCCGTCGAGCACAAGGCACTGGCCGTTCACCCCCGCCGCTTTCGTCGCGGTGCCGTAAACTTTGATCGCGTCATCCACCGCATTGAGCGGCCAAAGCCGTGCGGTGGCAGGTTTGGCGGGTTGCGTGGTGGCGGGCTTGGGAGTCTTCACGCCGGTTGCCTTGTTCACCAGGACGCGCAGTTGGCTCCTGGGCGAAGTGAGTTTGCCTTCGAGCACTTCGGCTTCGGTGAAGATGGCCATGAGGATCTCTTTGTCCCGCGCGCGCTGGAAATCATAGATCACTGAGATCCTGCCATCGGCTGCCTGCACGCCATCGGGGTAGGCTGCGCCATCGCGTTCGTCGAGCAGCAGCCCGCCTTTCCAAGTGCGGCCATCGTCGTCGGAAAGAAACGCCGTCAGGTGCGAACGCCCCTTTGCGCCGGCTGGCGGATTTTGCCGCACCAGCAGCAGCCGGCCACTCGCCAGCCGGCGAATGAAGAAGCGCGTGGTCAGATGCGGAATCGCGCTGGCCTTCACGTCTGACCATGTCTTACCGCCATCCGTGGACACGCTTTCACCGAGGCCCGTGATGCAGTTGTCACCCGTGGCGAACTTCCCGCGCACCAGCATCCACAGCGAGCCATTCGTTCGCTCGACGATCATTTGCTCATCGGCGCTGCGCGATTTTCGGTCGGGGATGCTGGCCGCACCCAGTTCGACAAACGACGCCCCGTGATCCGTCGAAACCACCACGCGCGAGCTGGCCTCGGAATACCATGATGACACCGGCAGCAGCCACCGGCCATCCTTCGACACCGTCGGCTTGTTCATCATCACGCCTTTCGCGATCGCACGCGGTGCCGACCACTTCGCATCGGCTTTACCCGAGTCCGTGGTCGTGATCGCAAAGGTGACGAAGGTTCCGAAAGCGCGGCCTTTCGGCTGGGTCGTCTCTTGTCCCCAAAACAGCCAAAGCCTGCCCTCGGGATCATGCCATCGGCATGGATCAAAAGCGCGCACGGGTCCGTCGCCATCGGGATCAAGCACGAGCACGCGCTGCCAGGTCTTGCCATCATCGCCGCTCGTTGAGAGCAGGATGTAATTGTGGGCATCCTCAGTGAGACCACCGCCATACCAAGTCGCCCACAAGCGACCATTCCCCGCCCGCTCAATACCAGCCACTCCTTGAAACAGCCGTGCGCTGTCCGCGTATTCCGGGCTGGGAGAGAAGTTTGGCACGGCTGGAATGGCGGCGAGGTTGGTTTCCATGGCCGGAGCCAGGGAAGCGAAAGCGAGCAGGGAGAGGAGGATGAAGTGGTTCACAGGTTTTATTCTAGATGGAAGGCGTCGTTCTCCTTGCTGTTCACGAGTGGAGAGGGTTAGTGAGATTTATCTCGGTCATACGCTCTTGCCGATGAATTTCAGCGTTCGTAGTATCGGCTTGGGATGGCGAGAAGTGTGCGGTTTGGTTTCATGGTTGAGGCTGGGTGGCAGGAGTTCGGTTCGCTGGCCCGGTAACTTGGATTAAATCGCTCGAGACCGTAACGGGACGATCGTCGGACACCACCGCGAACCAATCAGCGGCCTCGGCGGGGAGTTTGGCCTCATAACGGTTATCGCCGATTTTGGCGGCGGGCAACGGCTCCCATTTGCGCTTCATCACATCCGAATCCTCCCTGGCCCAATAAACTTCCGCACCGGCCAATGGGCACGGGGCAGTAACCCTAAAGCGAGCGACGAGCGGGGCGCTCTTTTCCACGATCACCGTGGGCAGTGGCTTGCCTTGGGCGTTCAGGTAATAGTCAAAAAAGGGCACCTCCATCGCAAGCCAGTTGGCCTTGCTGCCGCTGGGGGTGGGATACGGTTGAAACGCCGTGGGCTTGAACGGTTCGGCGGATGCTTTGGGAAACACGGTGCCGCCGGGCAACGGGATCTTGTGGTTGGCATTGGGCGCATAGACATGGTTCTTCTCGCCTGGAACGGCATCCAAGGTGGCCTGCACCGCCCGCGGCCAATAGAAGAAGTCGTTGGCCGCTCCGGCAATGAAAAACGCCGCCTTCATGCCCGGCGCGCGACGGCCGGCGTCAAGATCCCGCAGCCAGCGGTCGCGTTCTTGCACGGGTATGCCACCGAGGGTGGACTTTGGCCCATTCAACTGCGCCGTCAGATCATAAAAGCCGCAGCCATACACTGCGAAACCCGCCCGTACCTGATTCCCGGCAAGACCACAGACCATGGTGGTCATGTAGCCGCCCCAGGAAATGCCGACGACCCCGATGCGCGTGGCATCCACATCCGGCTGCGCACGGAGCAGATAGAGCGACTTCATGGCGCTGAGCACGGCATCAAAGATCACGCTGGCTCCAGCATCAGGGGTCGCCACCCAACGGCCATCGCCATATTTGAGCGCGTTCCACCTGCCCTTGGTGTGAGTCAGCTTTTTGGGTTCGGCGATGCCCGGCAAATCTGGGGCCACCGCCACATAGCCGCGCTGCGCCCAGGCCATCGCCTTGTCCACCTCGGCATTCCCGCCACCGCCATGCAACACGAGCATGCCGGGATGTTTGCCCGGCGTCTTTGGCGTGGCAATCACGGCAAAGATTTCCGAATTATCGCGCGAACGGAACACCACCTGCCGCAGGGTGATATTGTCCGGCACCACATTGGTGGCCGCCACTTCGCGCAGAATCTCTGGCGCCTTGCCATCGAGATAAGGCGCAAAGGGATCGGTGTCCGCCGCCGCAAACGCGGCAAGCGAAGTGAACAAGAGAGCGAGAATGGTTGGGTTCATGGCGTTGGTGGGAGTATTGAGGTTGAAGGTGTTAATGACGAAGAGACGCGTAACACGTTGCTCACGGCCTTGATGCGCTCTTCATTGGGGCGACCATCCGCACCAAGCGTAGGAATCAGCCAACCCCCTTCGTCGTTTTCATTCCAACCGTAGATAATGATGGCATTACTCGGGTTGAGGTCGCGATTGTGCTGCGTCCAGTCCACGGCTTCGCGGAGATGGTTAGCGAGTTGATCAGGCGTAGCGGTGACGGCATCCATGAGCGGTTTCTGCTGCGCGGGCGGTGTGTTATCCGGCGACGCAGCGACCCCAGTGATCCAGGACGGAGGACGCTCGTTACGCGGGCGCGTGTCCCAACCCGCACTGGCAAAGGTAACGCACTGGAGGCCGAGCGCGCGGCATTTCTCCCAACGGTCGCGCCGGATGCCAGCACACTGTTGCGCATACGACGGCGGGGTCATGGTATAACTTCCGCCGCACGCATAAGCCGAGATTGCATCGAAACCAAGCGCTTGCATGTCCTTCGCATCCTGCTGCGGCTGCCAGCCCATGAGCACGATATACGGCGGTTTGAGCCCGGCGGCGGTGGCGGCAGCACCGAGTTCCTGCCACGCATTTTTGCCAAGGCGCTGCGGCTTGCCGAACACAAAAAGGAGCGGGCGTCCTTCGCACCCGGTCTGGTAATTCGGGTCTTTGAAATGATCAACGAGCCGTGCCCAACCGCGCACGCCCATTGTGTCAAGCCGCCCACCTTCCTCGATAAGGCAATAGCGCACGCCGCGCTTGTCCTTGGCGGCGCGATAGCGACGGAGCGCGATGCTTAAATTGGCGTCGTCCCAATAGTCAACAAAGGCCCAGTAGTTCAGCCCCGCTTCCGCCGCATAGGCGATTTCCGTTTCGACAATCGCCTGCGAATCACCGTTGATGCTGACCTTGTCCGCACCAACCAAACGCGCAAACCACGGCAACCGGAAGTGATACTTCGGCGGCCCCAGCGTAACTTCCGTTTCCTTCACCGGCCCGTTCGTGCCATACCACGCATCCCACCGGATGGCACCGACAATGGGGCGTTCGGGCTGCCCGGCACACAGCACAGCCAACGGCAACATCAGCAAGGCGACAAGACCCGGCAGGGTATTCATCGCAGATGGTGTGTTACCGGACATACTCATGGTTTTTCCGATCTGACGGTTTTCACTTGCCCATTGACGCGGAGCTTTACTTCGCACGGCTCCGGTGAAGTGAGGCGATAACCCGTAACGACACCATTCTGCCATTCCAGGTCCACCGTGACATTGCCGCGCGCGCGCAAGCCTTTGACGCTACCGGCAGCCCAGACTTTGGGCAACGCAGGCAGCAGATGGATTTCACCCTCGTGACTTTGCAGCAGCATCTCACAGACACCGGCAGTGTAACCGAAATTACCGTCAATCTGAAACGGCGGGCAGGTATCGTAGAGATTGGGCAGCACACTGCCGCTCACCCATTCGCTGACGATCTTATAAGCGTGATCCCCATCCAACAGCCGCGCCCACAGATTGATCTTCCACGCTTTGCTCCAGCCCGTGGCCCCGTCACCGCGGGCCGTGAGGGAGACTTTGGCGGCCTCCGCCAGTTTCGGCGTCTGCAACGGGGAGATTTGCCGTCCCGGATGCAACGCCACCAAATGGGAGAGGTGCCGGTGCTGATCCTTTGGATCATCGCGATCCACCATCCATTCCTGAAGCTGGCCCCATTTACCGATTTTCGGAGCCAGCAACCTGTCACGCATGGCTGCGATCTTGTCGCGGTAGGCGCGATCCACCCCCAGCGCATCGGCGGCTTCGACGTAATTGGAAAACAGGTCCCACACCAACTGTTGATCGTGCGAGACGCCATCCTCGTGCGGACCGTGCTCGGGTGAATACCCGTTCGGCGCCACCAGCGTACCATCCGGCAGCGCCTTGAGCCGGTCTTCCCAAAACTCGCAAACCTCCTTAAGAATGGGATAGGCGCGATCGCGCAGATAGGCCTGATCCTGCGTGAAGGCGAAATGTTCCCAAAGATTTTGCGCCACCCACGCGCTGCCGGATTCAACCCACTGCCAGGTCGAGCCGCCGAAGATGCCATTTTCGGCACGCATCGTCCAACCACGGGTATGGAACGCCTCCCGGGTGGCCTCCTTGCGCACGTCGCGAATCGAATAGAGCCAATCCGCATAGGGCAGGAAACACTCCGATAAATTGGCCACCTCGGCCGGCCAGTAATTCATCTGCACATTGATATCGGTATGGTAATCGCAACGCCACGGCGGTCGGATGCTTTGATTCCACTTGCCCTGCAAATTCGCCGGCAAACCACCCGGACGCGAGGAACTGATGAGCAGATAACGGCCATACTGGAAGAGCAAGGTTTCCAGCCCGATATCCTTCGCACTGGCCTTTTTATAGTTGGCCACACGCTGATCGGTGGGCAGCGAGGCAAGCGCCGCATCCGCCGGACCGAGGTTCAACGTCACGCGCCCGGAGAGCTTCTGAAAATCGCCCACATGATCCGTTCGCAACTGCTCGTATGGCTGGGCCATCGCGGTGGCAAGCCGTGTTTCAATGCGACGGTGCGGAAGTTCGCCGTGCCAGCCCTTGGCGCGGTCCTGCACGAAATCGGTACCGGCATCAAGAAACAGGGTCAGGCTGTTGACGGCCTTGAATGCGATCATGCCGTCGGCGACTGCAATCGAACCACCCTCGTTGAGGGCACCTACCTGGGCCTCGTATTGCAACGCGAAGGCATACGGCTTGTGCGGGGATTCGCGCTGGGCGGAGCCTTCCTTGTAGCTGTAACCCTGGAGCGAGCCTACCACGGTGAGCCGGTTTTTATCAGCCGCAATCCGGCCCTGATGCAGATCGGCAAGCGACACCAATCCGGTCAAAGCGCCCGGCTTGTCCGCGGTGAAACGCAGCACCACGACCCCGGCCGGGTGACTGGCAAAATACTCCCGCCGATATTGCACGCCGCCGCTGGTATAGGTGACGGTATGGATCCCTCGGCTGAGGTCGAGTTTGCGGCGATAAGCGGTCACCGCAGGACCGGCCGGCTTGCCGAGTTCAATTTCGGCGATCTGGAAATGCGTGCGCGAACCGTGATCGAAAAAGGTGAACCGATAATGAGAAAACTTCTGCGTGTTGGTGAACGCGTATTCCTTGCGCTGATGACGCCCGGGAAAGGACGGTTCATGGGTGTGCTTATCCAGCAAGGTCCAAGTCTGAAGGTCGTTTGAACCTTCCAAAGTCCACGATTTGGGGTCGCGATCCGGCATGTCCTCACCGGATGTGAACGCATAGGACGACACGAGCATTCCGCCCGGACAATGGCCGAGCCAGATCACCGGTTGATTGCGATGCTCCAGGCACCATTTCGTGGCAGGCGAACCGTCAATACTGGCGGCGACCGACTGCCCGCCGGGGGAGGTCTGGCCGCTTGCGCATTCCACGGAAGTAATGGTGCCAGACTCGAACTCAATAAACAGATCGCCAAAAGCCTGATAGGCACCGGTGTCGTTCTCATCCCCGATCCACAGGCTTTCTTCGTTGAACTGAATGCGCTCCTTCTGCATTCCGCCAAACACCATGGCACCCAGACGGCTGTTGCCAATCGGCAACGCCTCCTGCTCCCAGCGGGTGGCAGGGGCAGCATACCACAGGGCCGCTTCCCCGGCGGCCAGTAAAGCCAACGGTAAAAGCACTACAAGGATAGCAATGAGTCGCTTCATGGGGCTCATCGTACATCATGGGGATTCGCGTTTCAACCAATCTGCCGGGATGGGTTGCCGGGCCACGTCGTCCAGGAACAACAGTGAAATGCTATGGTCTGATAGTCCGAATCCGCGATTTGCCGTTATCCATCGCGGAAATTATTGCGCGTACGCTGGTTTAAAGAAAGCCCGGTAAATACCGCCGCCCAGCAAGCCGCCCAACACGGGCGCAAGGATATACACCGTCAGCCATCCCAGCCCGTTCACCTGGAACGGCACGCCGCCCCAGCCGGCCAGTGAGGAAAACAGGCGCGGGGCCAGATCACGGGCGGGATTGAAACAGGCCATGGTGAGCGGGCCGAGCAATGAAATCAGCAGGGTCACCGTCAGGCCGATGGTGGCGGCGGTGAGGATTTGCGGACGCGCTTTATTCCGCTCGTCGGTGGAACAGAAAATCACCAACAGCAGCACGGCGGTGCCGATGACTTCGGTCCCGAATGCCGCGATGGCAGACAGGGTCGCCCGCGCCTCGGTGGTCAACGCCTTGCCGCCCGGATTGGGGAAATACTCGCCGAAGATCATCGCGCTGGCCTCGCTGCCCGGCTGGCCGCGGACGATGTGGTTCGCCTTTTCAAACGCGGTGAGCGCGTCGCCAAAGACGAAGTACAGTACCGCCGCACCCACAAACGCGCCCAGCATCTGGGTGATGATGTACGGCACCACGCGGGATTTGGGGAAATCCGACCACACCGCCAGGCTGATGGTTACGGAAGGATTCAGGTGTGCGCCACTCAACGCGCCGGTGAGATAGATGGCCGTGGCGATGCCCAGGCCCCAGACGATGGCCACCTGAAACACCCCGACCTGGGCGCCGGTCAGGACCGCCGCGCACACGCTGCCACAGCCGAAGAATACGAGCAGGAAAGTGCCGAAGAATTCTCCGGTAAACCATTTGGGTATCGCTTGCATGGGAGAGTTTACTTGGCGGATTTAAAGCGATGGGTGGGGCTCGGCTTGCCCGGACGGAAGTGTTCCAGATGATCCAGGGTGGCAGTCAAGGTGGGGAACGCCTTGGCGGCCTCCGCCAGCGCCTCGCGGACGGCGGTACCGAGCACATCCGGCGCGGTCTCAGCCCGCAGGTTGATGGTTAATTGTCCGCCTTGCACGGGACCTTTGAGTTTCAGCGAAAGTTCCGGGATAAAGTCATTGCGAACAAGGTTCACCACGGCAATCGCTTCCGGCTGGCAGGGGTTTGGGCACAGGGTCATTTTCAAGTGAGCCACCTCGGCCTTTTTGGCCTGCAACCGCTTTTGCACTTCGCTGGCCACCCGTTGGAGTAACTTATCCGAATCAACCGCCTTCGTCGCCACCAGTTGCACGGTGCAATTCAGCCAGCCCAGCAGCGCCTCGCCATCGGCATAGACTTGGTAGTCCACTTCCATCGCCTTGCCTGCGGGTTGTTTTCCGCTGGTGATGCGGGCAAACCAGGCCTCCAGGTTCGTTCCGTTCCGTGAAGAGACCGACAGGATTTCTTTGCCTGGGAACTTCGCGGCGATGGCTATTTGCAGGGCCGCCAGCCGCGCCGCGTCGAGCAGGTCACACTTGCTGATGACGATCAGATCCGCTTCCTCAATCTGCTTGAGATAAATGTAGAGCACCTTCTCGGAAAAGCTGCCGCCCGCTTCCAGCCCGAAGGCGCGCAAGGCCCGGATGGGGTCCAGCAACACGCTGACGGGGGCCACGGTGAACTCGGTGGTGTAAAGTCGGCGGAGCGGATAGGTGACCGTGGCCACCAGGTCGGTGCAACTGCCCACCGGCTCGGCAATGAACACATCCGGATGGGTTTGCTCCCTCAGTTTGGCGGCGGCATCCACCAGTGAATTGAACCGGCAGCAGAAGCAGCCGCCGGGGATTTCCTCGGTGGCGAAGCCCTGCGAGCGCAGCATGGTTGTATCTACCAAGTTGCGCCCCTGGTCGTTGGTGATGAGGCCGACGCGCAGACCCTGATCGGTGAGTTGCCTGGCCAGCTTGCCCACGGCGGTGGTTTTGCCGGCCCCGAGAAAGCCGCCAATCATGATGTAGCGGGCTTTCGTTGCACGTTTCGCCGACTTGACCGGCGCAGTTTTAAGCTTCGTTGTCATAGAATGTATGCGCAAATAAGCACATATAATCGGTCCCCAAGCAAACATTTTTTACGCAAAAAAGGTTTGCCACGATTTTCTATATATGCCAATCTGCGCATACGTGCAACTTGGCAACTGGTGATCCAAATCCAATTGCTGTGTTCGCAGCAAGCGCCGCGCTGGGTTGCTTGAATATAAAACATTATGAATATATTTATGGCTAAACATCAAACGAAGCACCGCCTGCCATCATTGTTTGCGCCGGGCAGAGGATATCGAACGCTGGCGATTGCCTTGACGGCGACGGTAACGGCGTGGGTTGGTTCACTGCAAGCAGGCGTGGTCTTGGTGCCAAACGGTTCATTTGAATCGCCCACTACAGCGTATGTGGGGATCAACATTGATTCCTGGCAAAAGGCCAACAAGCCAGGGTATTTTGATGAAGTTGCCTATGGCTTTTCGTGGATACAAACGGCCGGTTTATTCTTGAATACAGCCGTCGGGCAGCCGGACCATATTGACAACGTGGATGGGAATCAATCGGCGTACTTACTGGCTTTTCCACAAGTTGCCTTGTCGCAAGACCTGACGGCGCCGGATGCCAAATTTAACATCGGCTCGGCGTATGATCTGACCGTCGGGTTGCTGGGCAAAGGCATGGCGGATGGGTCCAGCCTGCTTTTAAGCCTGTACTATCGTGATGGCGGAAACAATCCGGTAACCGTGGTGTCCACCACGATTACCTACACCGCCGCCGCGTTGCCATCCACCACGCATCTGACCGATTTTCAGGTTCAGGTGCCAATCGTTCAGCCGGGTGATGCTTGGGCTGGCCAAAACATCGGGGTCAAGGTGGAATCCGCTTTTGGTGCCGGCGCCGGCTATTGGGATATGGACAATGTGCGCTTGGTGGCGGTTCCGGAACCGGGTGTTCCAGCCTTGATTTCGTTTGGATTTATCGGATTTATGATGCTCCGGCGCTTTTCCCGTGGAAAGTCATAGCTGCCAAACACGGGGTTGTTATATGAACAGCCAACGCATCAGGCTTGCCGTTGGCTCGTTGCTTATCGCCGCAAACCTATCATCACTGTGGGCTGGCTCGATCAACTTGCCCAATGCGTCATTCGAGTCCCCGGTCACTGCTTTTGTGACGATCAACTTTGATGCCTGGCAGAAGACCGACAAGCCCGAGGGATATGATGAGAGCGGCGGATTTTTATGGACTCAACTGGTGGGCGCATTCAAGAACACCGCGTTAGGCAGCGCGGACCACATTCATAATTGCGATGGTGGCCAGGCGATCTGGCTCTTTGCCGTGCCGCAGACCGGATTGTTCCAGGATTACGACTCCAAAGCCTGGAATGATTCGCTCCCATCGCATTCTTTTAATGCGATATTTGAAGCGGGCAAATCCTATCAGTTAACCGTTGGGGTCATTGGTGGCGGAGGTGGTATGTTGGAAGGCGCAACGATGGAAATTGCCCTATATTATCGGGATGCTGCCAGCAACATGGTAACGGTGGCGGCGACGTCCGTCACCAACTCATTGCTGCTCTTCCCCACCACCACGAATTTCGTAGATATTCAAGCACGTGTCCCCACGGTGAAACCCAGCGACCCCTGGTCAGGCCGACACCTCGGGGTGCGGATGTTTTCTACTGTTAGTGCTGAGGTTCAGGGTGGGTATTGGGATTTGGATAACGTCCGGCTCAGCTCGATTTGTGACCTCCAGTTGCACTCGCCGATGGTAACGAACGGCCAATTCAATCTGCTGCTGCAAAGTGAACCTGGCACACGTTTCGAGTTGCTGCATAGCGCCAATCTTTCAATGCCCATGTCGAACTGGAGCCGTCTTGGCACGGTGACTAATTCTTCTGGCTCGGTGATTTTTACTGATCCACTCACCAATACAAACCGGCGTTTTTACGGTGCGCGCCAACTGCCTTAGCCGAGATTATGCCCATGCCACCAGCACAAGTCATGCGCCGCTCGCAGGGGTTCACGCTCGTGGAATTGCTTGTGGTGATCGC
This sequence comes from Verrucomicrobiota bacterium, assembly GCA_037139415.1. Classification (NCBI taxonomy): domain Bacteria; kingdom Pseudomonadati; phylum Verrucomicrobiota; species Verrucomicrobiota bacterium. The sequence goes on from JBAXGN010000028.1 coordinate 33,693, forward strand.
AATCCTGGCAATCTTGGCCTCCCTGCTGCTTCCGGCGTTGGCCGCGGCCAAGGCCGCCGGAAAGAAGGCGGCCTGCATTTCCAATCTGCGACAGGTTGGTATTGCCGTGCGCGTCTATGCCGACGAAAATGAGGGGCTGATGCCGTACGGTCCCAAAGCCTCGGCGTTCACTAGTCCGGCAAGTTTTTATCCCTCCACCGGCGCTCCCACGAGTCTGCTCTCACTTCAGAAGGGCACCCCGGTCGGGCTGGGATTGCTACTCGACCACTACTTGGCCGGACAGCCTAAAGTCCTCTTCTGCCCCGGTGCGGATCAGCCTTTGGATGCGGATACGGAACTCGCCAAAGTCGGCTTCCAACAGGCGCAAGGCAGCTACTATTACCGACATGGTGGCAACACCAAGCTGTTCGATAATCTCGCGGATACCAACACCCCAGTCTCTCTGAAACTCGATAATCCGGGAACGAACCGTTTGGGGAAAACCATTCGTGCCCTGGCCTTGGACACGCAGTTCCTTTGTCCCCCTGACTTGGAAGTCTTCAACGTCAAACCTCACACGCATCATCAGCAAACGGCAACCAGCATACTGTTTACCGATGGGCATGTCGTTTCCCGCCCGAATACGGATGGCCGCTATACGGTGGACCTGACGGATTACGCCGCGCTGCGTGATGCGTTCAATAAAATCCTCCGGGTTTTTGAGCAGGCGGACACAGAATATTAAAAATCATGAAAAAAGTTGCCAAGCAAGGAGCCAAAAGCCAGCCGGAAACCGCGCGTGGAGTTGATGGTGTGCCAGCCACTTTTGAATTGGATGAGGCTACGGTGGATGTCCTGGATTTGAAGACATTGCTCATCACGCGCGGGATCAACGTGCCGGAGGAAATTACCCGGCGTTTTGGGAGCACGCACCGCATTGCGCCCACCAGTCACCTCTTCGCCTGCAACTGCCTCCTGCTTCCGGGGCGCATTCCCGCGCATATGTTCCATATCGGTCCTTCGGCGGAGTTCAGTCTGTCGGTCAACGAGGCTGGCCGGCCCTGCCTGATCTATCGGGGCAAATTCGTCACGGAGGTGGATTTCCCACCGGCCACGGGTTTCTATGAGCAGCAAACCAGCCGGGGCTTTCCCTTCCAATTGATGGCCGTGTTGCAGGGTTTGGATGTGGTCTCCTTCCCCTATCTCTGGCCCTGCCAATTTGCCCTGGGAGGCATTCCTTGCCACTTCTGCTACCAGGGAAACATCACGCTGGCCATGAAGCAGGCCGGGCAGGCGCTGCCGCCCAATCCCTCGCCTGAGGATGTGGCGGAAGCGGTGGAGTACTGTGTTCGCCAGGAGCACATCCATGATGTGCAACTGACTGGCGGTTCTGAAGTGGATGCCGGGCGCGGGGAAATGCCGCTGGCGACTGAGGTTTTGGCGGCCATCGAGCGACGCGTGGGTTTGGAGAATATTGCGGGAGAAATCTATCTTTACACCAGCGCGCCCAAGGACCCGGCGGCGGTGGATGACGTGTTTGCGGCAGGGGCGGATCGTGTGGCGTACGACCTGAACATCTGGGATGAGAACATTTTCAAGCAGGTCTGTCCGGGAATCGCCCGGCATATCGGCCGGGCACAACAACTTCGCGCCTTGGAGTACGCGGCGAGCAAGCACGGACCCAACAAGGTGTGCAGCGCCTTTGTAGTAGGCTTGGAGCCGCTGGAAAGTTTGCTGGCGGGGGCCGAGTATGTCGCCCAGCGCGGTATCGTGCCGCTGTTTTCCATTTGGATGCCCCACCACCGTCCCGTGGTGGGTTCCACGACGCCTCCCGATCTCGATTACTACCGGTGTGCTCGCTGGGGTTTTCTGGAATTATTCGGGAAATACAATTTGAAGCCGCCGGGGGCCTCGGGTCTGAATGTCTGCATGTGCCGCGATTTGGCGATGCACTGCCGATAACTGATAACTGTTCCTGCCTCAGTGCGTCACCGTCCATTCCGCCTCTGGCACCAACTCAACCTGCCCCTCCGCTCCCTTGAGAAATTTGTCGAAAAACTTTTGAATCAATGTCAGGGCGGCGGGTTTGGAACCTTGTTATGGCTGTACGCATTGCTTGGGGAACCGGCGGTAGCGATAAAAAGTGATTTTTTCATCTCGCCTTATATGCAGGGAAGGGGTAGAACTAAGTTGTTCAATGGCATTATGGTAAAGTCGCCTGGGTAGTTAGAAAAGAAAAAAATTAGTTTATGAACCAGAACAAGCTTAATTTCACTTGGCTGCGAATGCTGGCAGGGGTCCTGCTTTTGTCCATGATGGCACCCGCCGCTTTTGGTCTTCTCCCACCAGCAAAACCACCCATGGCGAATTTCGACAAACGCGTCATTCCCGCTGCTCAGGCAGCAGCGGCGGCATTGCCAGCCACCCAAGCCGCCAGCTTGGTTAAGCTCGGCGGTGTTGTGCCCGGTCTAAAAGTGGATTTTGCGCCCATTACCGGTTCCCCCAAGGTGATTTCCGCCGCGCAAGGATTTTTGACCGGCCCCAATGGACAGGGACAGGCGATTTCACCGGAATCTTTGACGAGCTTCGCCGCCAACGATCCGCACCGCGTCCTCAAAGCCTTTCTGATGGAACATCGCCAACTCTTTGGCCATGGGCCGGAAGCGTTGGATCAGGCACGCGTATTGCGGGATTATACGGATGTGCATAACGGGTTGCACACGGTTGTGTGGGAACAGCAGGTGGATGGAATTCCGATCTTTGAAGGCGTGTTGAAGTCCCACACCACCAAAAATGGGGAGTTAGTCAATGTAGCCAGTCAATTTGTGGCCGCTCCCGCAGCGGCGGCCGATTTGGGAACCCCCCAACGCGCAATGGTGATTTTGGCACCCCCGGTAACTGCTCGCCAAGCGGTGGTAAGCGCGGTCAGTACGATTGGCGAGACGCTCGTGGAAGCACAGCTTACGGTGGATCCCGCGAATCCGGCGGTCACCGGAGCGGAGCAGCGCCAAGTGTTTACGGCACCCGGGCTTAAAGGCCAAACCGTGGTGCAGTTACGTTGGGTGCCGATGGATAAAAATCATCTGCAACTGTGTTGGGATGTGATTTTTATGAGCCGCGCGCGAGGGGAGATGTTTCGGGTGCTCGTGTCGGTGCAGACGGGCGAAGCGCTGGTGCGGCGTTGCCTGACGGCTTATCTCACGGACGCAACGTACAACGTCTTTACGAGCGATAGTCCTTCGCCGCTGTCGCCCGGCTATCCAACCCCGGTGACGAACCAACCGCCGTTGGTCTCGCGCACGCTGGTAACCCTGCCGGCGTTAGACACTAATGCCTCGCCCGCTGGCTGGATAAATGACGGCGGCAACGAAACTTGGGGCAATAATGTGGATGCACATACTGACCGCAACGGCGATGATATACCGGATTTACCACGGCCGCAAGGCTCGCCCGCCCGGGTTTTTAACTTTCCCATGGACCTGACCACCCAGGACCCAACCAATTACAGTCAGGCGGCGGTCGTACAGTTGTTTTACCTGTGCAACTGGTACCATGACAAAATGTATGCACTGGGCTTCACCGAAGCTGCCGGTAATTTTCAGAGTAACAACTTCGGACGGGGCGGTTTTGCCAATGACGCGGTAATGGCCGACGCCCAGGATGGCAGCGGCACCGACAATGCCAACTTCTCCACGCCGCCGGATGGGAATTCAGGGCGGATGCAAATGTACCTTTTCACGGGAATGAGCCCGCGCCGGGATGGGGACTTGGATGCGGAAGTTGTGATCCATGAACATACGCATGGTTTAAGTTGGCGGCTGGTGGGGGGGGGAGACGTATTAGGTGACACCCAGTCTGACGGCATGGGGGAAGGGTGGTCTGATTTCTACGCCATGTCATTGTTGAGCGAGCCCGCCGATGATGTGAATGGCAATTATGCCAGCGGCGGCTATGCCAGCTATAAAATTGGCGGGCCCAACGATTTGCAGAACTACTACTTTGGCATCCGGCGCTATCCGTACACAACGGCGATGGCTCGGAATCCCCTGACTTTCAAGGATATTGATCCGGCCCAAGCCGATTTCTGTTCCTCGCCGGCACCGTATCATACCGGGATGTTTGGTCCCTGCAATGCCGCCTATGCCGACGAAGTCCATAACGAGGGGGAAGTCTGGTGCGTGACCTTGTGGGAAGCGCGTGCCAATCTCATTAACAAGTATGGCTGGACAATTGGCAATCAACTCATCCTGCAACTGGTGACCGATGGCATGAAATTAAGCCCTGCGCACCCCAATTTCCTCCAAGCCCGCGACGCGATAATCCAGGCGGACTTGGTGAATAACGGCGGAACGAACCGCTATGAGTTATGGACCGCGTTTGCGAAACGTGGCATGGGCTACAGTGCCACCTCCCCATCCAGTTCGACGGCCAGTGGCGTGCATGAGAGCTTTGACCTGCCTCCCTTATTTCTACAAATATCGCCCGCCGACGGGTTGGTGAGTCGGGGGCCGGTGGGTGGTCCATTCAGTCCTTCGACCAAAACCTACACCCTGCTCAACAGTCAAGCGACTCCCATGGCATGGCGGGTCACTTCCACCCAGGCGTGGTTATCCGTGTCGCAAACGAATGGCATTCTTCCAGCCAACGGGTCCACGTTGCTCACGATCACGGTCAACGCGGCCGCAAATGGTTTGCCCATGGGGATCTACACCAACACGCTGATTTTCACCAATAGCCTCGAACCCGACATCCAATCGCGTCCGGTCATTCTCGGGGTGGGTGTTTCCGATAATTACACCGAGTTATTCGATAATGCCACGACCAATGACCTGGCTTACACGTCGTACACGTTTACGCCGGATGGCCGCACAAATTATTGGGTTTGCCGCCAGCCGGCGACCGTCTTTCCCACTGATCCCACTGGTGGCACGCTGGTTCCTTTGAATGATAACGCCTACGCGCAAGTCACACTCACCGGCACCAACACCGTCGCCATCTACAACCGGCGGACGAATGTCTTTTTCATTGGCAGCAACGGCTACCTGACCATGAATCGCGGCGATACAAATTCCTTCGAGTCGTTAACCAATCATTTCAGTCTGCCACGTGTTTCAGCCTGTTTCCACGACTGGAACCCGCGCAATGGCGGGACGATTTCCTGGAAACAGACGTCCAAATTGGTGGCCGTGACCTTTACCAACGTGTATGAAGCTGGCAGCACGCAAGCGGTCAGCTTTCAGATTCAAATGTTCTTCGATGGTCGTATCCGGTTGACCTATCTGAATGTGGGCATTACTGGTGGTCTGGCGGGTCTGTCCGCTGGTCTGGGGATGCCGAATTTATTCATGAAGAGCGATTTCAGCACGTATGATTCCTGCCAACTGGGCGAGGCGGTCGAAGCCACCAACCTCGTCTGGACCACCGGGGGTGATGCCTACTGGTTCCCGGAAACCAGCACGACGTTTGATGGTGTGAATGCCGACCAAAGTGGAAAGATTGGCGATGGGCAGCAGAGTTGGATTGAAACCACCGTGGTCGGGCCGGCCACCCTGAGCTTCTATTGCAAAGTTTCCTCGGAACTCGGGTTTGATAAACTGCAATTCTACACCAATGGCGCGCCTTATCCCAACAACGGCGCGCCGCCCTACCCGCAGTTTGAAATTTCCGGGGAAATTGACTGGCACCAACGCACGTTCGCGCTGGCGCCGGGAACCAATGTGTTGCGCTGGCGTTATATCAAGGATGGCAGCGGCGCCAGCGGCACGGATGCGGCGTGGCTGGACCAAGTCCAAGTGGCGGTTCCCACCCCCCCGCAGATTACCAGTGTGTTGACCAATCAATCGGTCATTATCGGCAGCAACGCGACCTTTAGTGTGACCGCGACCGGCACTGCACCCTTGCTTTATCAATGGTACTACAACGGCGCGCCCATTGGGTATTCCAACGGGCTGTCCATTGCCAATACGTTTGGCGCGGCATTTGGAGGGGTCGCGGCGCTTGGCATTGCCAACGCGCAACCGGCCGATGCGAAGAACTATTACGTTGTGGTCACCAATCTCTATGGCAGCGCCACCAGCAGTATAGCCACGTTGACGGTGATTCCGCTATTACCCTTGGCGGTGGCGGTGAATAACCCGGGTTTGGCGGTGGCCACCGGGGGGGACGCCCCGTGGCTGGGATTGCCGACCATCACCCATGATGGCGTGGCGGCGGCGCAAAGCGGTTTCATTGGAGACGCCATGCAATCCTGGATGGAAATAACGGTGGTGGGCCCGAGCCACATCGGGTTCTGGTGGAAGGTCTCCTCGGAAACCAACACTGATTATTTGGAGTTCACCCTCAATGGCGTGCGCACCAACCTCATCTCCGGCGAAGTGGACTGGACCCGGGTGGGCTATGATGTCCCTGCTGGTACCAACGTAGTGCGCTGGAACTACGTTAAGAATGGCAGTGTGAGCGCCGGGCAGGATGCCGGGTGGGTGGACCAGATTTTGATTGGCCGTCCGCCCGTCGTGGTGCAGAACCCGCCATCACGCCTCACGGTCCCGTTGCATGGCGGCACCAATTTGAGCGTCACGGTGAGCGGCGACCTGCCGATGCAGTATCAATGGTATCTGGATGCGACGGCGCTCGCCCACGCTACCAACACGCAATTAAGCCTCGCCCAGGTGCAGTATGTTCAAAGTGGACCTTATTCGCTGGTGATCTCGAATACCTATGGGGTGGTGACCAGCACGCCGGCGCGCCTGCTCATCCTGCCCCCCGGCCAGATCCATACCAACACGGCGAGTGTGGCCGGAACCATCACGATTCCGAGTGCGGGTCCCGCGTCGGTTTATCCGTTTACCAACCTGATTGCGGGGGTCACGGGCAGCGTTCAACAAGTGACGCTCACCGTGAGTAATTTGACGCATCCCTACCCGGCGGATTTACAGATGTTGTTGGTCAGCCCGACCGGGCAGGCGGTCCTGTTCCTGGCGGGCGGGTCCAACGGCGCGCCGGTTGCGGGAGCGACCTTGACCTTTGATGACACGGCGGCCACCGGGGTGCCGGCGCAAAGCGCGATTACCAGCGGAGTGTATCGGCCAACGGTGATCGGGCTGGTGCCGGCCTTGCCGGCCCCAGCGCCCACGAATGGGTACGCCACCAATTTGGCGGCGTTTACGGGGAGCGACCCCAATGGCGTGTGGAGTTTGTTCATCAATGCTGGCAGCACCAATGGGGCGGCCGCTGGCAGCGTGGCTGGCTGGAGTTTGAACTTCGTGACGCAACCGGCGGTGATCCCGCCGGCGATCTTCCCGCCGGCGATCACCAGCGGGCAGATATTATTCAGCCTGCGGCCCGAGGTGGGCAAAACGGTATATATTGAATACAAGGACAACCTGCAACAGACGCTCTGGCAGGCGTTGACCAACTTCCCGGGGGACGGCAACCTGCACACCATCAGCAATCTGACCAGCGGTGCGAGCGGACGATTCTTTCGCATGTACCTGCAATAAAGTTGCGGGTTCTTCGCTGTTTTCGGTGGCGTACTCAGCGGAATCCCGAAGTCCGAATACCGAATCCCGAAAGAAATCCGAAATCCGAGATCCGAAAACAAGCCACCTCCATGAGGGGAGCCACCGACGCCTGTGGCCGTCGCCGGGCTGGAAAAATGCCGCGTTTCAACGTGAAAAGCGAACCGGCCACCAACCGCGTGCCAGCCATCGGCTTTCGGATTTAGCTGGCCCCCTATTCCATTCAAAATAGCGAGGAGCCAAAAAAGGCTTGCGGCAAGCCGGAATACATTTTAGGTTGCTGGGCAAGATAAAACGCTTTAAAATGCCATTACTCATGAAGAAAATGTCTTCCAAAAGACCGGCTTCCGGTTTATGGACGCTCCTGGCCTTTGTGCTGCTTTCATTTAGCATCTTGGCGGCGCCGTTTGCCAAGCTGTTCACCTTTACTCAACCGGATGGTACCCGCATAGAATTATCCGGCAAGGGGGATGAGTTTTATGCCGTTTTTGAAACGGTGAATGGTTATACCGCGATCTATGATCCGGCGGTGCGTGCCCATTGTTACGCCAAGCTGACGGATGACAAATCCGATTTGGTTTCCTCCGGGGTACAGGTGCATCAGGCACAGGGGCAGGACTTGGGATTGGTGCAGCATTTGCGCGCCCCCAGGGCCACCGTCCAAAAAAAGGCGGCCGCTCGTCATAAAATCTGGGACGATGCCACGCAAGTCTCGCAGCGCTGGCAGGATTTGAAGGCCTCCGCACATGCAGCCGAAGCCGCAACGGCCAGCGGGATACAAAACTCGCCGCCCGCGAATCCGACCATCGGGAACTATGTGGGTTTGACCCTGCTGATTGATTTCAGCGACCAAGTCGGGACCATCACCCCGACCAATGTCTGGGATTTCTGTAACGGGACTAATTTCACGATGTATGGCAATCGGAGTTCCGTAAAAAAATACTATCAGGACGTTTCCAACAACCGGCTGACCTATTCCAACATGGTCACCTTGTATGTGCGCGCGCCCCAACCCAAGACCTATTATGATGACGGCACCAAAGACGCCGGAACGCAAGCGCGTTTATTGCTGGGCGACGTCATCACGGCCATGCAAGCCCTGCCTAATTTTAACACGGATTTTGTGCCTTTATTTGCCTCATTGAGCACCAATAGTTCTGGTAATGTTAGAGCTTTTAATGTGTTTTACGCCGGCTCGGTCTCTTCCGGTTGGTCTCTGGGTTTGTGGCCGCATTCTTGGAGCCTGGCTGCTCCGGTGGCGTTGTATGCCGGCGGGCCAAAGGTTTACAACTATGAAATAACCGACATGGGATCCAGCCTGGCCATTGGCACTTTTTGTCATGAAAACGGGCACATGCTCTGCGGTTTTCCCGACATCTATGATTATGACGGGAGTTCCGTAGGTGGGGCAGGCATGTTCTGTCTCATGAACAACGGTAATTGGGGTAATGGTGGCTTGGATCCAGTTCAGGTGTGTGCCTATCTGAAAACGGCGGCGGGATGGGCGAACATCAGTAACATCAACAACACCAGTATGTTGACAGGAGTTTTAACGTCGGCTATGGGAACGAATTTTAATTTCTTTTATCGCTATCAAAAGCCGGGTGTTGCCACGGAGTACTTTCTGTTGGAAAACCGGCAAAAGGCCGTTCATGATTCATATATCCCAGCCAATGGTGGCATAGCGATCTGGCATATTGATGAGTTGGGGGATAAAAATAACGAGAGTTTGACGCCCAACACCTCCCATTTGAACTATGAGGTCACCCTTGTACAAGCGGACAATCTTTGGGATTTTGAAAATAATGTAAATAGTGGAGAAACCGAGGACCTGTACTTCCTCGGCAATACTGCGTCTGGCTATGCCAACCAGTTTAGCGATAGCACCGCTCCGAACGCGCACTGGTGGGATGGGACCAATTCAAACCTGTTGTTGCGCAATTTTTCCCTGAGTGGAACGACGATGACCTTCGGCATCGGGGCCGACCCCACGCCGCCCATCATTACCGTCCAACCGCAAAGTCTGGCTGTCATCGTGGGGCAAAGCGCGACCTTCAATGTCGTCGCCACTGGCGCGTTGCCGATGTATTACCAATGGTATTTCAACGGCGCGCCCATCACGAATTCCAACAACTCCACTTATACCATCGCTTCCGCCCAGGTAACCAATTCCGGCACCTACTATGTGGTGATTACCAATGCCTTGGGCAAGGCGACCAGTTCCAATGCCTTGCTTACCGTGTTTTCCCTGGCGATCGCAGTGGATGCCACCAACCTCGTCTGGACCACCGGGGGTGATGCCTACTGGTTCCCGGAAACCAGCACGACGTTTGATGGTGTGAATGCCGACCAAAGTGGAAAGATTGGCGATGGGCAGCAGAGTTGGATTGAAACCACCGTGGTCGGGCCGGCCACCCTGAGCTTCTATTGCAAAGTTTCCTCGGAACTCGGGTTTGATAAACTGCAATTCTACACCAATGGCGCGCCTTATCCCAACAACGGCGCGCCGCCCTACCCGCAGTTTGAAATTTCCGGGGAAATTGACTGGCACCAACGCACGTTCGCGCTGGCGCCGGGAACCAATGTGTTGCGCTGGCGTTATATCAAGGATGGCAGCGGCGCCAGCGGCACGGATGCGGCGTGGCTGGACCAAGTCCAAGTGGCGGTTCCCACCCCCCCGCAGATTACCAGTGTGTTGACCAATCAATCGGTCATTATCGGCAGCAACGCGACCTTTAGTGTGACCGCGACCGGCACTGCACCCTTGCTTTATCAATGGTACTACAACGGCGCGCCCATTGGGTATTCCAACGGGCTGTCCATTGCCAATACGTTTGGCGCGGCATTTGGAGGGGTCGCGGCGCTTGGCATTGCCAACGCGCAACCGGCCGATGCGAAGAACTATTACGTTGTGGTCACCAATCTCTATGGCAGCGCCACCAGCAGTATAGCCACGTTGACGGTGATTCCGCTATTACCCTTGGCGGTGGCGGTGAATAACCCGGGTTTGGCGGTGGCCACCGGGGGGGACGCCCCGTGGCTGGGATTGCCGACCATCACCCATGATGGCGTGGCGGCGGCGCAAAGCGGTTTCATTGGAGACGCCATGCAATCCTGGATGGAAATAACGGTGGTGGGCCCGAGCCACATCGGGTTCTGGTGGAAGGTCTCCTCGGAAACCAACACTGATTATTTGGAGTTCACCCTCAATGGCGTGCGCACCAACCTCATCTCCGGCGAAGTGGACTGGACCCGGGTGGGCTATGATGTCCCTGCTGGTACCAACGTAGTGCGCTGGAACTACGTTAAGAATGGCAGTGTGAGCGCCGGGCAGGATGCCGGGTGGGTGGACCAGATTTTGATTGGCCGTCCGCCCGTCGTGGTGCAGAACCCGCCATCACGCCTCACGGTCCCGTTGCATGGCGGCACCAATTTGAGCGTCACGGTGAGCGGCGACCTGCCGATGCAGTATCAATGGTATCTGGATGCGACGGCGCTCGCCCACGCTACCAACACGCAATTAAGCCTCGCCCAGGTGCAGTATGTTCAAAGTGGACCTTATTCGCTGGTGATCTCGAATACCTATGGGGTGGTGACCAGCACGCCGGCGCGCCTGCTCATCCTGCCCCCCGGCCAGATCCATACCAACACGGCGAGTGTGGCCGGAACCATCACGATTCCGAGTGCGGGTCCCGCGTCGGTTTATCCGTTTACCAACCTGATTGCGGGGGTCACGGGCAGCGTTCAACAAGTGACGCTCACCGTGAGTAATTTGACGCATCCCTACCCGGCGGATTTACAGATGTTGTTGGTCAGCCCGACCGGGCAGGCGGTCCTGTTCCTGGCGGGCGGGTCCAACGGCGCGCCGGTTGCGGGAGCGACCTTGACCTTTGATGACACGGCGGCCACCGGGGTGCCGGCGCAAAGCGCGATTACCAGCGGAGTGTATCGGCCAACGGTGATCGGGCTGGTGCCGGCCTTGCCGGCCCCAGCGCCCACGAATGGGTACGCCACCAATTTGGCGGCGTTTACGGGGAGCGACCCCAATGGCGTGTGGAGTTTGTTCATCAATGCTGGCAGCACCAATGGGGCGGCCGCTGGCAGCGTGGCTGGCTGGAGTTTGAACTTCGTGACGCAACCGGCGGTGATCCCGCCGGCGATCTTCCCGCCGGCGATCACCAGCGGGCAGATATTATTCAGCCTGCGGCCCGAGGTGGGCAAAACGGTATATATTGAATACAAGGACAACCTGCAACAGACGCTCTGGCAGGCGTTGACCAACTTCCCGGGGGACGGCAACCTGCACACCATCAGCAACCTGACCAGCGGTGCGAGCGGACGGTTCTATCGCATGTACCTGCAATAAAGGCACCGTGCCCTTTAAAAACCCGGCTACGGCCACTGGTAAATATCGGCCGCGATTTTGCCGCTGACCTTGTCGCCCGGGGTCATGCCGGCCTCGCGCAGTTCCAAGGTTCCCAGCACCATGCTGGCGAATTTGATGTCGAGTTGCAGCAGCCGGCCTTCGAGCAGGAAACCCGCGCAGCCAAAACCATCCAGTTGGTTGGTGACACCGGGTTTGAAGAACTCGGGCTGGATGACGAAAACGGGGACTTGCGCCTTCGCGCCAAGCCAATCCATCGCCACCAAAGTAATGGCCGGACACCCCGCATTACGCGGGTCGGTGGCGGGGCCGACCAGCACGTTCACATTGGCGTAATTATGCTCGGTCCCGTTTAATTCCAACCGCATCCGCCCCCGGGGTTTGGAAGGAGACGGTTCATCCGGCCAAGTGGCTGTGAACGTGGCGCGTAGTTCCCCGACCTTCTCCAGACAGGCGGTCGCTTTGGGGGGAATCGGCCACTCAGGCGCCGGGGCGAGAAGCTCCCGTTCCAGCTCGGAACGGCGCGACCGGATAAACGCACGCACCGTGGCCAGACCGGCCTGAAAATGCTCGGACCGCACATGATTGTGGCTTCTGACCATGGCTTCGAGGCGCGTCACTTCCGCCAGCAGTTCACTTTCATTCCAAGTGGTCTTGAGCACCTCGCGCAGCCGCTGCCGATAGCGCTCCCGCATTCCGGGCAGATGATACAGCCGGTAAGGCAAGATCATCCCCGCCTTGACTGACTCCGGCGTTTTGACTCGCGCAAACGGGTCGGGATCACCCAGCGTCGAATCCGCGCCCCAGGGAATGAATACGAATTTTTTGGTATCGGGTTTGCGGTAGATCAGGAAGTTGTTGCCGCCATTGGAATACGAGTCCCAATGGCCGATGAGTGTCTCCATGGCCCAATAGGTCAGGTATTCTTCGACATCCAACAGCGGATCGAGTTGGGCAAGCAGGTGCGCGTCGTCGCTTTGCAACGCCTGGACCACGCTCTCCAGATCGCCGCGATCCGGACTGCTCTTATGGTTCTTGCGTTCAAAGGTTTTCACCCAATTGGTGCGGAAATCACTCACCTGACCTTCATATAAATTACCGCTGTGGTTGCTAAAATTACGATCGAGGAAGTCCTCTTCCACCGCTTCCACATGCGAATAAATCCCCAGGTCTTTGCCGTTCACGGTCACCCAGGCGAGATTGCAGCGCGGGGTGGGCACCCCGGCCCGGGCGAAGAGACGGTACGACAACACTTGATGCACCAGCGAAGGATCTTGCAGATTGTTGTTAAGCGACAGTCGGCGCAACCCGGCGAAGCGGCCTTTTTTGTCAAAGGCGTCGAACCGGACACTCAGCGCGGGACGCTGGAGACTGGCGGACCCGAGAAAGGCGCGCTTGCGCAATCCGACCTGGCCGGCGTCCACGCCATTGATGGTTACGGTCGCCCGATAGACGGTGTAGGGTTTGGGCTCCGGGTGCTCAAACCGCGTGGGTCCCAGGGCAGCCAGTAGCTCGTGATGCTCCAGCCGCAAATGGTTCCAATCCTGCGTCGCCATCTGAATGCGGACTTCCAACAACCGGCCCGCGTCAAACAGTGCGGCGCTGGGATCACCCGTTGGCCGGGCGGTCGGCGTTTCCACGGCGGCACTGCCCGGCCTGACCGCAAGCAGCCATGCGCCGAGCATGGTCGCCACTCCTCCAGGCAGATACACTTTCATGGTGCCGCCTCCAGCAGTTTGATGATTTGCGCGGGGCCTGGCAACTCACCTTGGAGTTCTCGAGGCAGGCGTTTGACGGTGTGGTAGGTAGCCACGCCGATGGGTTTGCGGGCGTCGCGCAAGGCGTATTCCACGATGGTGCGGTTCTTTTCCTTGCACAAAATGATGCCAATGGCGGGGTTCTCGCCCTCCAGCCGCACTTGGGTATCGAGGGCCGCGAGGTAGAATTGCATCTTGCCCACGAATTCAGGCTCGAACTCGCCGATTTTAAGATCCACCGCGACCAGGCACTTGAGCCGACGGTGAAAGAAAAGCAGGTCAATGAAGTATTCCTTGGACGCGACTTCGAGACGGAACTGGCTGCCGACAAAGGCAAACCAGCCGCCCATGGCCCGGAGGAAATCCTCGATGCGGGCAATGAGGGCGCGTTCGAGTTCCCGCTCATTGTGTTCGCCGCCCATCTCCAGGAAATCAAAGGTGTACTCGTCTTTGACGGCCAGCTTGGCTTGGGCGCGGAGTTCGGGCGTGAGGGTGCGATCAAAATTGGTCTGGCCGAGGAGGGTTTTTTCGTAGCTCTGGTTTTCGATCTGGTGGATGAGCACGGCCTTGGTCCAGCCGAACTTGCGGGCCATACGGAGGTAAAACTCGCGTTCGAGAGGGTCTTTGCAACGGGCCATGATGACCAAGTTCTTGGCCCAACTGATTTCTCCAACCAATGGTTGGAGTTTTGTGTCTGCCCGGTAAGTCACATAAAACTGCCGTGCAGACCACAGGTTTTGTACCGAAAATCCCTTGACACCAGGAAACTCCTGTTGCAGGTCGGTGGCGAGCTTTTCCACCACGCTTTTCCCCCAAGATGTCTCGCGTTGACGTTCAATGATCAACCGCCCGATATCCCAGTACATGGCCACCAGCTCCAGGTTTACCGCCCGGAGGGCCTCATATTGGGCAGAGCGAACTCGTTCTTTGATTTCGGCAAATAATACCGCGTAATCCTCAGGCAAACGTTGTTTGATTTCTTTCATGCGCCCAACTCCTAAAAATTCTGTTGAATGGTTTTTGCCACGCTGGCGGCTTCCCAGAGGTCGGTTTCAGATCGGGCAAGATTTTCCATGGAAAAATCGGGTTGCCACCGCGCGATCAGCCCGGCAGTTTCCCATTCCCATTGCGGGCGAGGCGGCTGTGGCGGATGCCGTAGCTGAAATAGAGAATCATGCCGATGGCCATCCAGACGATGAGCCGGGCCCAAGTGTCGCGCGGCAGGCCATACATCAGGCACAGGCAGAAGCCGGCGCCGAGGGGCGAGATCAGCCAGAAGAGCGGCGTGCGGAACGGACGGGGAATATCGGGATCGGTAAACCGCAGCACAAAAATACCGATGCACACAATGGCAAACGCCAGCAGCGTGCCGATGGAGACCAGTTCCCCGAGCAGGCCGATGGGGAAAAGGCCCGCCGTAAGCATGGCGACAATGCCAGTGAGGATCGTGGCCAGCCAGGGCGTGCGGAATTTGGGATGCACCGCGCTGAAAATCGGCGGCAAGAGACCGTCCTTGGACATGGTGTAGAAGATGCGCGGCTGCCCGAGCATCATCACCAGGATCACCGAGGACAATCCGGCGATGGCGCCAATCTTGATGATCGGGCGCAACCAGGCCACCGATTGTCCCAGGGAATCAATCGCCACGGCAATCGGGTCCGGCACATTCAGTTGCGTGTATTTGATAATCCCCGTCAGCACCAGCGCCACCGCAATGTAGAGAATCGTGCAGATGGCGAGCGACGCCAGAATGCCGATGGGCATGTCGCGTTGCGCATTGCGGGCCTCTTGCGCGGCGGTCGAGACGGCGTCGAACCCGATGTACGCGAAGAAAATCACGCCGGCGGCGCGCAGCACGCCGCCCCAGCCAAATTGGCCATCCCCCAGCGAGGGTGGCACAAACGGTTGCCAATTCGCCTTGTTAATGTAGGCGATGCCCACGCCGATGAATGCCAGGATCACCACCATTTTTATCCCGACAATGATATTGTTGAACGTGGCCGATTCCTTGATGCCGACCACCAGCAGCACGGTGATCACCGCCACGATGAGCATGGCGGGGACATTGAGCACCGCGCCGGTGCTGGTCCAACCCTCGGTGAACAATCGCCAGATGTTCCAGCCGGCATCCGTGGGCGCGACGTGGTTGTACGGCGCGGACGTGAACGCCGCGGGAATCACGATGCCAAGGTCTTTCAAAAACGACACGACGTACCCTGACCAACCGACGGCCACGGTGGAGGCGGCAAACATGTACTCGAGGATCAAGTCCCACCCGATGATCCAGGCGATGAACTCTCCCAGCGTGGCGTACCCGTAGGTATAGGCGGAACCGGAAATCGGGATCATCGCGGCAAATTCGGCGTAGCACAGGCCGGCGAACGCGCACGCCAGACCGGCCAGGATGAAGGAGAAGACGATGGCAGGGCCGGCGTATTTGGCGGCCGCCTGGCCGGTGAGCACAAAGATGCCCGCGCCAATCACCGCCCCGATGCCAAGGGCGGTCAGGTTGACCGGGCCAAGGGCACGGTGGAGGCGGTTATCCTCGAGCACCTCGGCTTGCAGATCAGCCACGCTTCGCCGGCGGAATAGCTGTTTTAATTTTTCCATGCGTCAGCGCGGGTTCGCCGTGCCTGACACAGGCATTGCCTGGCGAAGTCCGCTGTGGGGAGAATTAATGCGATACTCGCCCCGGGAAGTCAAGGTTGGGCTCGGACGGGCGGGCAAAAAACGCAATGAGGCAGAAGGCAAAATGAGGAATGACAGCCGCAAAAGCGCGCCAAAACAAAGGCCATGGCAAAAATATTTTCTGGCATAAAAATTATGAACGGACGATGGAAGCCGGAAGATAGAAGCTGGGAGTTTGGAGTTGGAATCCGAGAAATCGCCAAACAGACGAATGGGAAAGATTCTTCGCTGTTTTCGGTGGAATGGGTTATTCTCTCGGCGCCTTAACTGTTTCAGTCATCCCCAACGGGGATCTGGACTTTGGCAAAAGTCAGAGGTGGGCAGGAGTCCTTTTCAAGGGTTCGGCAT
>JBAXGN010000029.1 GCA_037139415.1 Verrucomicrobiota bacterium
AGCCGGTTGCACCGACTGAGCTACCTCCTACCCAAATCCAGATGAGTCAGCCCTGGCAAGGGATCACGGTTTATTGAATGAGTGCTGGCTTGGTCAGGCGGTGGGTGATATGTTCAGGCATGATGAAATGCTATATGATTCTGTTTCTGGCGGGTTGTTTGCTGCTGGCTGGTTGCATGACGCGGTACAATGTGACCCTCAGCAATGGCACGGTCATCACCGCCAAAGGCAAACCGAAATTGGACGAACAATCGGGGCGTTATGTATTTACGGACGCCACGGGAAAGCAAGTGGCCGTGTCGGCCATGCGGGTGAAGGAAATTGCTCCGGTTGGCTGGGGCTCGGATTCCAGCGATGGCCCCCATTTCAAATCCAGGTCCTATCGCTGATCCTGGTGCGCCGATGTGGGGGTGAGCAGTTGCTGTTTTTCCCGGTTGACAGGGAGCCGGTGGCCCCCTATTTTTTCCGCTCCTTTTGGCTTGAGGCTGGTTCGGTCCGGGAAGGTCCGGCCGGCCCATGAATACCGGGAAGGATGTGAATTAGATTGACTGAAATTCGATTAAAAAAAGGCGAGCCGGTTGACAAAGCGTTACGGCGGCTGAAAAAGCGGATTGACCGTGAAGGCACTTTGAAAGAAGTGCGCAATCATCGTCATTACGAAAAGCCGAGTGAACGACGGCGGCGCAAAGAAAAGGTCGCGCGGTTTAGCGCGATGTTGAGTGCTCGTTACGCGGATATGTAATCTGCGGCTGATTTCAGCGCCGGGCAGGACTGATTGTTTCCTGCCCGGCTTTTTTGTTTTTACTCTTTGAACCGGTTGAGATAAACTTGGTCTCATATACGTATGTATTCGTTATCCACTTGTTGGAATTCGCACCGCCACACGGATGGCCGTGCCATGTTGCGGGAAATCCGGGAGCTGGGTTTTGAGTATGCCGAGTTAAGTCATGGCATACGCATCAGCCTGTTGCCGGGTATTTTCGAGGCGGTGGAGGCGGGGGAAATCAAAATATCCACCCTGCACAATTTTTGCCCGTTGCCGTTGGGGGTGGAGCGGGCGGCGCCCAATATTTTTAAATTCACCTCGTTGGATCAACGCGAACGCGAGAACGCCCAGCGCCACACGTTCAAGACCATCGAAATGGCGGCGCGGCTCCAGGCGAAGGTGGTGGTGCTGCACTTAGGGGCCATTGAAATGAAGGAATACACCGAACGGTTGCTGGACATGGTGGGCGAGCATGAGCGGGAAACGCCCAAATACGAGAAACTTTGCGCCGAATTGATGGCGCTGCGCGAGGAGAAAAAAGATAAGCATCTCGAAGTGGCGTATGAATTGTTGCATCGGTTGGCGGCCGAGGCCGAAAAGCACGGCGTGCGCTTGGGGATTGAGAACCGGGAAGCGCTGGAAGAGGTGCCGCTGGAGAGTGATTATCCGTTTTTTTTCCGTGAATTTCCCAATCCCACGGTCGCCTATTGGCATGACACCGGGCACGCCCAAATCAAAGAGAATTTGGGTTTCATCTATCACACCATGCAT
The DNA here is from genome assembly GCA_037139415.1 of Verrucomicrobiota bacterium. Taxonomy (NCBI): domain Bacteria; kingdom Pseudomonadati; phylum Verrucomicrobiota; species Verrucomicrobiota bacterium. The sequence continues at coordinate 1,538 of JBAXGN010000029.1, forward strand.
CTCGAGGGTTTGGCTGACCGCCTGGCTGGTTTCCATATTCATGATGTAAAATTTCCTGGCCGCGACCATCAGGCGCCTGGCTCCGGCATGATTGATTTTGCCGCCCTCAAGCCCATGGTGAAGCCGGAACACATCAAGGTGTTTGAGTACAGTCCGCGCATGACTGCGGAAGACGCCTTGGCGGGCGTCAAGCATATCAAGGCGATCTGGGGCGAAGAGTGAGTGCGCCGCGCAAAATCTGGAACGTCTCGTGGCGGTTGGTGGTCTGCGGACTGCTGATGCTCTGGATTTTTCACGCGATCTTCACCAATGAGGCCAAAACCTGGGTGCAAGCCCAGGGAAAAGTCTGGGAGCAGATGCCCGCCCGGGACCAGTGGCACCTTGCTTGGGGTCATGGTCCCGCCGAACTTTGGAAAACCATCCATCAGATCAGCTTGGCTAACTTTGCCCTGGCCACGCTCGTCATGGGGACCACCATCGTGTTTGGTTTCTTGCGCTGGCGGATGGTGCTGCAAGTGCAGGGCTTGAACCTTTCCGTGGGGCGGGCCGCTGAAATTTCCCTGGTGGCGCATTTTTTTAACTCGTTTTTACTTGGGTCCACCGGTGGTGATCTGATCAAGGCCTATTACGCCGCACGGGAAACCCATCACCGAAAGACCGAAGCGGTGGTTACGGTTTTTGCCGACCGCCTGATCGGCTTGTGGGCCATGCTGCTCTTTGCCGGCATGATGATGATCCCCAACTGGTCCCTGCTGCGGGAACATGAAAAACTGCTGGCCACCGTTGGGCTGGTGATGGCTATGCTATGCGCCTGTACTGTGCTGGTCACCCTCTCCTTCTGGGGCGGAGTTACCAAACGCTGGCCGGGAGCGCGGGAACGGCTTCGCCGTCTGCCCAAGGGCGAATGGCTGGAGCGTTCGATTGATTCGTGCCGTGAATTTGGCAAAGCGCCTGGCTTTCTCCTGCGCACACTCGCTGTTTCCATGCTATTGAATGTTGCCTGTGTGATCCAATTCATTATTCTGGCAAACGGCCTTGGCTTGACCATTTCCTGGATGGCCTTGTGCCTGATCGTTCCCTCTATCATTTGCATCTCCGCCTTGCCCATCACTCCCAGCGGCCTTGGGGTGCGCGAAAATTTATTTGTCTTGATGCTGGCGGTGCCGGAGTTGCGGGTGCCGGCAACCGCCGCCTTGTCGCTCTCGCTGCTGGCCTACGCCGGCAGTCTGTTCTGGAGCCTTGTCGGCGGCGTGGTGTATGTCAGTCTCCGGGAACGTCACCATCTCAAAGAAGTAACGGAAGCGCCGGTGGAGTGAGCATCGCAGGGCCATCGCGTTGCGCGGCTAAAGTGGCCGGCACCGGCCAGTGCCCGTCCGCCCGGTGAAGTGTGCCCGTCAAGGTGTTGGGCCGCACTTTGCGCATCAAATCGCGCACGTGGCAGGGGGCGTTGGAAAATGCTTGAAAAGGGTCCAGGAGGCCCTAGTCTGGCCATGCTATGAATGGCGGTGGACCAAAATCCTGATTATGATGAAACTCAATGGATGGCTGCTCGGTTATGGCATGATCCTGGTGATGCTCGGGCTAACGTCGTGCTCCAATCAAGAGTCGGCAGACCGCCAGTTGTTGGCGGAAATCCGGGCCAAGGCGGAAAAGGGCGATGCCCATGCGCAAAATCAACTGGGCGAAGTGTTTTATAGTGGCAAAGGCGGCGTGGCGAAGGATTACCAGCAGGCCGTAAACTGGTACCGCAAAGCCGCCGGGCAGAATGATGCCCCGGCACAATTTAATCTTGGTGTCTGCTACGAACATGGTCAGGGCGTCGCCAAGGATGAGGGCGAGGCGGCCAAGTGGTTTCGCAAAGCCGCCGAACAAAATCACGCCAAGGCACAAATTAATCTGGGTTTCTACTATTTCAAAGGCCGTGGGATGGCTAAGGATGAGGCGGAGGGGATCAAATGGTGGCGTAAGGCCGCCGAGCAAAACAGCGCTGACGCGCAAAACAATCTGGGCGTCCTTTACTTCCTCGGCCAAGGGGTGGCGAAGGATGAAGCGGAGGCAGCGAAGTGGTTTCGCAAGGCGGCGGAGCAGAATCTAGCCGGGGCGCAGTCCAAACTGGGCAACTGCTACGCGAATGGTCAGGGGGTGGCAAAGGATGAAGTGGAGGCCTACAAGTGGTGGCTGCTGGCGGCGACACAGGGTGATGAACTGGCCAGAAACAACCTGGCGATCTTGGAAAGCGCGCTGACCCAGGTTCAAATTGCGGAGGGAAAAAAACGGGAGCGGGAGTTCAAGCCGAAGAAGTTGACCCCGGTGCCGTGAATTGCTGTCAGCTATGATTCGCCCGAACCACCTCTGGGTGTGCGCTCGGGGCAATTCCATGCGGCGTCAATAAATGCAGGACGTCGTTTGCTTTACACTTCCGTGGTGGTGAAGGGGCGGCCGTGGCTGGCGCAGATCATCTGGGCAGCGTAACGGGCGGAGAGCGCGGCGTAGGGCAGGCCACCGCCTGGTTCGACCCAGTGGCCCGCCATGTAAAACTCTTTTAGTCCAGGCAGCGTGCGGGGGGGCAGCCAGCCCACGACGCGCGGCGTCGGCATCCAACCCTGGCAACTGCCCAACCAGTTGCCGGTGTGGCGCACAAAGGTGGCGGGGGTGGCGACATCGGAAACTTCCACCTGCTGGGCCAGGCCGGGGAAACGAATATCGAGTGCGGCGACGATCTGTTGTAGCAGCGATTGCTTTTCCCGCTGATAGGCGGCGAAGTTGTCTTTTCGCAGGGCGGTCCAGAATTCGCACCGGCAGCGCAGGCCAATGGTTATCACCGTGCAGCCTTCCGGGCACAGTCCGGCGTCGGCAGTGAACACGGAAATTGGGAGCCGGGCATGGTGCGTTTGATCGTCCACTCGCAGCGGTTGGAACAGGGGAAGGCTGAGCGTATGGGGCGCGTCTGGAAAGGTTTGCTGAATCCCCAGGGAGACCTGAATATGGCCCGGAAACACATCCCCCGCTGCGTAGGCATCACTGGTCTTGCGATCCACAAACCGGCCCTCAAGCATCTGGTAAATCGTCGTGCGCCCGTCCGCGCAGGAAATCACCGTGGCGGCGGGAATGACCGTTCCATCCGCGCAACGTACGCCCGTGGCCCGGCCATGCTCGACCGTCACTGAAACCACGCGGGTGTTGCACCGGATGTGCCCGCCGAGTCGGACATAGCGGTCGGCAATTGCCTGGATGAAAGCCCGCGACCCGCCGGTGACATAGCCGGCGTTTTTCCTGGAACGCCACGCCAACAACATCACCAGCACCATGGCCGAGGTGCGTCCGTCGCCGGCAATGGCCATCAGGGCTTGGCGCAGGAACTCGTTTTGATACGTTGCCAGGTAGGCGTCCACCGTCCGGTTCTTCCAGGCCAGGACCACTGGTACTGTCGGCAGGTAGCGGAGTCCCAGCTTGATTTTTTCAAACGGGGTCATTAACTCCAACGGTTTTTCCATGGGCGGTTCGAGGCTCGCACATCGTCGCGCCGCCCTTAGGAGCGTATCAATGCGCTTGGTGTCTTCGGGGGCGATGCGTTTGAACTCGCGTGCCAGTTCGTCCAGGCTGGCAGGCACGGAAACGGCTTTGCCGTTCTGCCCCTCGATGCGCATGAAGCTGTCGTGATTGATCACGGTGCGTCCGGCAATGGCGCCCAATTCCCGCCAAATCCGGTGAAAGGCTGAATCGGGATCAGTGCCGACCAACCAGCGCAGGCAACCATCAAACGTGTACGCACCGCGATCCCAGGCGGCGCACAGGCCGCCCGGCACAAGGTCAGCCTCGATAATCTCGCTCTGGAACCCGTTCATTTGCAGGTAACAGCCGCAGGCCAGCCCCGCTAGTCCTCCGCCAATGATGAGTTTACGGTCGGAGCCCTGGCCCGTGACCTCCGGTTTCCCGGCGGCGTTCAGACCCTGGTCGCTGTGGTTGCTTCCGCGACCCTCTGCAAAATTATTGTTGGACACAGTCAATGGCCGGTGAATTTGCGTTCTTTCTGGTGTGATGTCAACTGGCGGGCGCTTGAATTCGCACTTTTGCGCTTAGGCACCAGGTTTTTGAATCTCGCCGGACCAATAAATACTTGCCGGACGCTCAGTTATACGGCAATTTCTGTACTGACAGAAATTACAGAACTATGCAGACATTAAATTCGGTGCAACAAAAGTTCATCCTTCACTGGGGGGAAATGGGCACCCGGTGGGGCATCAACCGCACGGTGGCCCAGATTCACGCCCTGCTCTTTATCTCGCCCCAGCCGCTGCCGGCGGAAGTGATCGCCGATACCCTGGCCGTGGCCCGCTCCAATGTCAGCACCAGCCTCAAGGAATTGCAGGCTTGGGGCGTTATCCGCCTGGTGCATGTCATGGGTGACAAACGCGATCACTTTGAATCCATGAAGGATGTCTGGGAGATGTTTCGCGCGGTGTTGGACGAGCGTAAAAAGCGCGAATTGGACCCGACCCTCACGTTGTTGCGTGATTGCCTGATTGACGCCGAACAAAACAAGGTCGCCGACCCATATACCGAGGAACGGCTGCGGGAGTTGACCGAGTTTTTTGAAACCACCAATGCTTGGTATGCCCAAGTGCGGCTCTGGCCGCGCGGTTCGCTTGGCAAATTGGTGAAACTGGGGGATAAGGCGCTGAGGATCTTGGGGATTGGCGGAAAAGAACGGACCATGAAGTGAAAATAACGTTGTCCCGCATGATGAGTTGCTGAAATCCGAAGTGCGAACGCCGAAAACCAGAATGCCATACCCGGCCAGCTTTGAAGCTCCCATCTTGAATTATTGAACCATGAATTCTCAGATTCCACCTGCGTGCCAATCACCAAACCATGCTCCCCCCTGCGCTTCCCCGCCGACCCAGACTGCCACCGGGCTATGGCAGAAATTGAAATCCGCTTTCGCTGGCGAACCGCCGGTTGCCCGTTCGTTCTCCCCGACCGCCGTTCGGCATAAACATCACCGGTGCATTCCGTTTTTTGATATTCCGTAACGCTCAGCAACTTAAACGGTGAAGGTTACAAGCCGTTTGCCGGAGCTGCCGGATGGCAGCACGCGAGCGGCACTGAATGATTTGTTGATACGCATCAGTCTGGCTCAGGGTGGCGGTGCTTGGTATAAATAACTAGATTAATTCGCCAAACCAACTTGCTCCCGGTTTCTATTGGTTGGTCATTTTTTGCCCGAAAATATTTCCGGTGCAGCCTTCGATCTTTGACCGGCCAGCGTGTGGAAGTCCCGCCTCGGTAATTGATGGTGGAACCGAGTAGTAACCCACCGTACGGAGTTATGGGGTGGCGATGGGTTTTGGTCCGGCTGGGGTGAGGGTTACGGGGCCTAGCAACCCGGAGTCGGTCAATGGCCAGTTGGAGGCGTCAAAGGGTTTATAATCGAGGTTGACGAAATTGATGTCATGAAAGTTCTGCCATTTGACCTTGCGCCGATCCAGATCGCGAATGCGATTGGCGGAGACGTTGACCACTTCAATTTCCAATTGGTTGCCCGTCGGTTTCAATGGTCCGACTGAGACTTGGAACGGCGGGATGAACAAGGTGCCCAGGTCGCGTCCATTCAGGTACACGCGCGCGCTCTGGCAAACCCGGCCAAGATCCAGAATCCACTGTGAGCTGCTGGACGGCGGGGCATCGAAAGAGAGCGTGTACCGCGCAGTGCCCGCGAACCGTTGCGCGTTGGTACCGCCCAGTTCCGTCCAGGATGCCAGGTGATCGGTCTGGAAGGGCGCGGGTAATTCCGGCCCCCCTTGCAAGAAGGTGACCTGCCAGGAACCCGTCAGCGTGGTTTGGGGCGCGAGCGTTTTTTGATAGGGCCAAGGTTCGCCCGTCACCCCGGTATTGAAGGTGCGCAGCACCATGGAGGCGCCTGGCGTCAGGTCGAGGTAAACTGCAATTCCGCCACGCGCCTGCTTGTGCAATGCCCCCAGCCCGGTCTGGCCGTTCATGGGGTCCATCAGCACAACTGAGACGGCGGAGTCGTTCAACGGTACCCAACCCGTTACCGGTTGTTCCGAACGATTCGCGATGAAGTAGTGGCGTCCGCCTTCATGCGTGCGCCGGATGAAATACAGGCCCGCATGATCTACCAGAGATTCGCGCCCAACTTGGGCAGCAGCCAACGCGGCTTCCAAGTCGCCGCACACCACCCGGCCCTTGCCCACGATGGTTTGCGACACGCCGTCGCCGGACTTGCCCGGTTGCAGCCGGGCCAGCGTTTTATGCAGCGCCGCGCGCCGCGTCTCCAAGTTTCCCCAGCCAGGCACATCGGTCGGCAGTTGGCCTTCAAAGATAACCGTCGCCCCCGCTTCCGCCAGGGCCACCAATTGTTCAAACGTTGGCAGGTGCATGACCTGGCAGCGCGGCACCACCACCACGCGATACGCGGCACCGGCGGTCTTGAGGCGGCCCTCGGCCACCGTGGTTCCGGCCAACTGGCGGTCCGAGATATAATCAAAGGCGTACCCGCGATTCCAGAGATGCTCGGCCGCTTTGCCGAGGGGTTGCGCCTCGAACCAGTCACGCGCATGAACCGTCATGTTGAGCACCCGCCCGCCGGGAGTCTGCCAGTAGTCATAAATGGGCCAGTAGAGTAAAACATCATTGTCCGGGCGTCCGGCCTGCAAGATGGATTGGCAGCGGGCGGCATACGCATTCAACGCGGAAACATGTTGCCAGACGGAATTGCGCGGATTCATCTCGAACGCGGCATAGAATACCCAGCCGGGCCACTCCGCCTCATCCGGCGAGTAGCAGGTGCCGTGATAAAAAATATGGTTAATGCCGCTGACGAACAGATCGTCCAACAGATATTTCATATCCCCGAGCGTCTCGGTGAAATGTTCCTGGAGCCAGGTGCCGGTTTCATTGGCTACCAACGCTCGCCCCGCCACATGGGCGGAGGAGGAGGCAAACTTGGAAATCAGCTTATTGCGATCCTTAAAAAACATCTCGGATTCCGGGATGTCCGCCAGGGCGTACAGATCGAGCAGGTTGCCTGGGGAACCATGCGCCTCGTTGCGCGTGAGGAAACCGTTCTTTTTCGCCCACGCCGTCCAAAGCGGCATGGTTTCCTCCGCCATGAGATCGGAAATGGTCTCGCGATAATCACATTTTATCCGGGCGGTGTGCTCGTTCGTGGCCTTGCCAAACAGCGCGGGCAACTCTTGCTCCAGCCGGTACCCGCGACGCTGCGCGAACTTGGTAAACAAATCCGGCGCCCAATCGGACCGGTATTCATACGAATCATGGTACACGGCGCGCGGTTTGGGGCCTTGGTAACCGGCAAATGCCTCATCAAACCAGCGCAGATAGTTTTTCATTCCGTCGGCGTAAAACAGATTCAGCATGTGGCCTTCGCCGCCGGGCGCGGCCCGTTTGACCTTCTGGCCGGAAGGCTTTTGAGACACCGCATAAACCGTCCATGGCCCGCCCTCCGCCACCCAGGCGACCATGCCATCGACACCGATTTTCCCGGTGAGTTCAAGCGCCTTGCCATCCGGGGAAAACGCCATTAAAGCCTGAATGGACTTCCGGTCAAATTTTTCAAGCAGCCGCGCCCCCGGCTTGACCTCGGTGACATTCACAACGACGGCGGCGTTGGCTTCCTGAGCCGTGACTCGTGGCCCGCCAAAGCACCAGCCGGTGCCCGTGGTCATATCCACATTCAAGTCCAGCCGCTGCCCCTCGGTTACGGTATGGCGCAGCATGGCCATCCATTGGGGGCTGAGATAGGGAATGTACTTCTCTTCCCAACCTTTGGCACCATAGATGGGGATAATATGGACCGCGCCCATGCCGGCGTCGTGATACCGTTGCATCTCGCGGCTGAGGTTATTGGTATCCACGGCACTGGCCATCCACCACCAGTAACCGCCTGGGCGGCATTCACGGGTGATTGGTGGCCAGGCGAAGGAATCGGCGCTGGCCGCAAATGTTCCCAGCCAGGCCATGGCCATTCCGAGATGACACAAACGCAATTTCATGCGGTGATTGTTCCCCAAATTCCCCATTTGTCACTTAAAAAGAGGCTATTGTAGCGATTTGGCACACCTTGGTGCTGGTTTGGGACGCTACGGGGCAAAATGGAACTTCCGCTGATGATGGATCGCTTGCCAATCCGGCAGAAGGATGCACCGTCGAGCCTCCGCCTGACACCGCATCATCGCCTACCGTCACATGCCCCGCTACACCATCAGGCTTTTGTTTTGGCCAGCGATTCTTGGTAGAACATGCGCACCGGAGCGCCCCCCAAGGCAATGGCGCACCAGGCGGCTTCATCCAATTGGGCCTGGGTAAGCCCCAACTTGAGGGCTTTCTCATAATGCGCGTCAAAGCAGGGATGGCACCGGCTGTAAATCACCAGGCTGAAGAGGATGAGTTCCTTGGTCTTTTCATCCAGCACGCCGGGGCCTTGCACGGAGCGGATGAGCGCGGCAAACGCCTTTTGGGATTCCCCCACGGAACTAGGCGCGTGGGGAGCGTTGAACACGTCCGCACAACAGCCGGGCGGGTGGGCGTCGGGAGCAGGTGATGGTGTATTCATGGTGTCGAGGGTGGTTTGAGAATTAACGGGTAATGCTGACAAATCAGGTGGCAGGTCGGCGGTCACCTCAATCCGCCCGTCCGACGGGCCGGTGATTTGGCCAATAACGCAGCCATCGCAGCCACGCTCCGCCAGGGAACGTTGCAACGCTGCCAGGCGATCCGGCGGAATGGCAATCAGCAGGCCGCCGGAAGTTTGTGCGTCAAAGCCGAGGTGTACACGCGCCTCCACCACGTCGGCGGCAATCTGCAACGCCTCACCGACAAATTCCCGGTTCCGTTCCACCGCGCCCGGGATGATGCCTTGCTGGAAGGCGTCCAACACGCCATCAAACGACGGCAGGGCATTGGCGGCAATCCGGGCAGTGAGTTTGCCCTGGCGCAGCATCCGAAAGAGATGGCCGAACAGACCAAAGCCGGTGATATCGGTGCAGGCGGAAGCGCCGGATTGCCGCATCGCTTCGGCAGCGGCTCGGTTGAGGGTTGCCATGGATTTTTCCGCCGCCGCCAGGCCTGCAGGAAATTCCCTTCCAATCTGCCGCGCGAAAATCAAGACCCCGGTGCCCAGCGGCTTGGTGAGGACCAGCAAGTCGCCGACCTTGGGAGTTTCCAAAGCGCGGGCCACGGCTGGGTCAATGGTTCCGGTGATGGCGAATCCAAGCTTGATCTCTGGATCCTTGAGGCTGTGTCCTCCGATCAGCGCCACGCCTGCCTGGCCGAGCACCTCCATGGCACCCGCGAGCATTTGATACATGACTTCGCCCGGCAAGGTTTCCGATGGAAACGCGAGAATGTTCAGCGCTGTGCGGGGTTCTCCCCCCATGGCGTAAATATCGGAAAGGCAGTTGGCCGCGCAAATACGGCCAAAGAGATGGGGATCGTCCACGCAAGGGGTGAACACATCCACGGTTTGCACCAGGCAAAGGGTATCGGAGATGCGATAAATGGCGGCGTCATCCGCCGCCGCCAAACCTGAGATGACCGCTGGATCGTTCACGGCCGGCAATCGTGCGAGGGCGGCCTCCAGATCGGCGGGGGCGATCTTGGAAGCGCAGCCGGCGTTATGCACCAGTTGCGTGAGTTTGACTTGGGAAAGCTCCACCTGCTCGGGCCGTTCTCCCGCGCACGGGCAAATTCCCTGGTCGCGGAACACGTCGCAAGGGCAGGGGCGTCGGGGATCACAGATACAGTGGCCCAGCCGTTGCGACAACTCCATCACCCGTCTGCGTTTGGCAAAATCAATTTTCATCGGGATCATGCCAACGCAAAATACCCGCAAGGCGGGCGGGTCACCTGCTTCTCTGAATCATGTTGGTACAGCACTGGCATCGGCGGCTTTTATAACCGAGGTTTACTCGGGAAAGCAACCCAGCAGTGCGGTGGCGAAATAAAATTCGCCTGCCCTCCTTTGACGTTGAGAAGCGATGCGCTTGGCCATGACGCCAATTTGCCGAAGACAACGTCGACGTTGCGTGGCTGAACCAGTTGGCAACCTATTTTGTTGCCTTGAACGGATAGATTGAAAAAGAGGGCACGATAACAGGGGCAACCTGTTGTGAATCATTAGCAGCCCATGGTTACGGGTGCCCCCTTCGTGTGGTTCAATCAGTTGGTACTGGGTTTTGTGGTTGCGGCGGTGGTTACCCGGGCCAGAGTTTGGAAGGCCTTCAACCACTGGTTGTGGGCTGCCGTACGGAAACTGATCGCTTTATCGGTCAAAACAACCCTTCTGCCTGTGCTGCCGCATTTGGCCGCCAAGCGACTGTACTTCTGGGATAGTTTGGCTTTCGAAGCGGCCAGTCGCGCCATGACCAGGGTGCGTCCGGCGAGGCGTTTGAGGCCTGATATGACAACGCACATGCTGTCCGGTGTGCCGTGGTGTCCGCTGAGACTTCCAACTTGGAGGCCTTCGGTAGTACGCACGATGCAGGGGCCGCAGAGCACGTCGGTCTCCGCGATGGACGGGTTCTTTTGGAAGAGCACCAGGGCCATTTCGGCATTGTTTCTGGTTCCGACGCTTGCTGGGGCAACGCGGGTGGTTCCCTCCATTTTAGCGGGGGAGAACTGCTCTTGAAGGTGAATTTCGGTTTCGCCCTGATGGACGCCGCTGCCGATGGTAACCGGTTTGAGCGTGAACGGGAATTCCTGCAATGTTTTTATGTTATTCATGGTTTTTTATCGGTAAATGAAGCGAGGCCATCCTAAACCGATTGCACCAAGGTCCAAAAACCGCACTTATAGTACTCTGCAATTATGAGAAAGCGAACTATATCGCTTTTATTATTTTGGTCCGTTTACACCAGGTTATTTTGGCAGGATGCCGGCGTTAAAATACGCTTATGCCCGTGGCTGGTCGTGTTCCCCGATGCATTACTTCTGCCAGACGCCAAGCCATCGGGATGCTGAGATTCGACCAATGGACGCTTCATCCAGCCATAACGCCCATCCGTTGGATGGTTCAATCAAGCTCGTGAGGCGGCTCCGGTTGGTAAAAGTAAAAAATTCGATTGCGGTTGTTGCTTGATTTCCGTGAACGTCCGGGCCAAAATCCGGTCGTATATTTAGGTGTGATTTATGGCGATAGCAACGATACTTCAAATCGAAAACCTCAAGGTTGAGTATCGCGACCGTGAGGGTGGTGGCGTCAAGTTGGCAGTCAACAACTTGAGCCTGCGGGTGCTTGCCGGTGAGGTGTTTGGGTTTCTCGGGCCAAATGGCGCCGGGAAAACTTCCACCATGAAGGTGCTGCTCGGTTTTCTCAAACCCGCGAGCGGGTCCGCCAGCATCTTCGGGGTGGATGCCAGCCAGCCGATTGCCCGTCAACGCATTGGGTATCTTCCGGAATTGACCTATTATTACAAGTTCCTGACCGCTGAGGAGTTGCTGCGGTTTTACGCCAAGTTGTTTCAATTGCCTTCCGTAGAGGCCAACCGCCGCATTGATGCGGTTCTGAAACTGGTGGAATTGGAGGCGGTGCGGCAGCGGCAGATCAAAACGTATTCCAAAGGCATGATGCAGCGAGTCGGGTTGGCCCAGGCGCTGATTAATAACCCGGATCTCTTAATTTTGGATGAGCCCACCAGTGGTCTTGATCCGGTGGGGCGCATGCAGGTCAGGGATATTATCCAGCGGTTGAAAAGTGAAGGGAAAACGGTATTTTTTTCATCGCATGAATTGGGCGAGGTGGAGACGGTTTGTGATCGGGTGGGTATCTTGTGCCGGGGAGAGTTGAAAGTGGAAGGCCGGGTGGCTGATCTCACGCGGCAATATCAGGGTAATCTCGAACAAATTTTTCTGAAAGCCATCGGGTACGTGAACGCCCCGGCGGCGACTGCTTAAGCGTATGCAAAACATCCTAGCCATCGCTGGAGTGGTGCTCCGAGAGATGATCCGGCGCAAGGATTTTTATGTCTTGTTCGTGCTCACGGCCTTGATTGTCCTGATTATGGGCTCGGTGAATTTTTTTGGCGATGACAAGATTGTCCGATATCTGAAGGAAATTTGCCTACTGCTGATCTGGGTCTCTTCGCTGGTGATGGCGATTACCACAGCGGCGCGCCAACTTCCCTCCGAGCGGGAGAATCGCACCATTTTTCCTCTGCTGGCCAAACCGGTCACGCGTGATCAAGTGGTGCTGGGTAAATTTTTTGGCTGCTGGTTCGCCATGGGAATGGCGCTGCTATTGTTCTACCTGTTTTTCGCGGTAATCAGCGGTTCTCGCGAACATTATCTGCCGGTGGGAAGCTACCTTCAGGCACTTGGGGCGCATTGGCTGGCCTTGGGGGTCATTGTCGCCATGGCGTTGCTGGGTTCCCTGGTATTCGCGGCTCCTTCCAGTAATGGTACGATCTGTTTGGTGGTGGTGATTGGCATTCTGACCGTGGGACGGCATTTGAACAAGGTGGCCTTGGGGATGCCCGAACCGCAGCAGACCTTGGTGTACACCCTATATTATCTTTTGCCGCATCTCGAGCTGTTTGACCTCCGGGACCTGGTGATTCATAACTGGCCGGTGGCCCCTTGGTGCCCCTGGCTGATGCTGCACTTATACGCGGCCGTATATGCCGCCCTGTTTCTGTTAGCCGCCTGCCTGAAGTTTCGGCGCACAACCTTGGACTGACCCATGGCTGGACCTGTGTACCTGTTTGCCTTGTTGTTAACGCTGGCCTTTTCCATGGCGGCGGGATTGGTACCGTGGCATCAGCAGTGGTCGGGTGCGCGCGGGCGCAATGACAGTCTGCTCGCCACGGTTTTTGGCGACAGTCGGCGCTTATTTTCCAATCATTTCTTTGTCAAGGCGGATGTGTATTACCACATGGGCTTTTATCCGGGCATTTTTGATCTGCAATCGAATGAACGCGGGCAGATCCACATGGCCGAGGATGCCGGGTTGCAGGCGGAACACGACGAAGGCGCGTTCTTTCGCGGCACCAAGCCATTGGATTGGCTGGATTCCTTTGAGCGGAATTTTCACCCCTCCACGCATGTTCATGCCGACGATAAAACTCAGGGGAGCGAACGGGAAATTTTGCCTTGGCTGAAAGTGGCCGCCGAATTGGACCCGCAGCGGATTGAAACGTACACGGTGGCGGCTTTCTGGTTGCGCAAGAGCATGAAACGTCCGGAAGTTGCCGAACAGTTTTTGCGCGAGGGACTACGCAATAATCCCGGCAATGCGCAAATTCTATTCGAGCTTGGACGGATTTTTTTGGATGAACATCATGACCTGATGCGCTCTCGCAATGTCCAGGAATTGGCGTTGCGCAAGTGGCGGGAAAACGAGGCAGCCAAACCGGAGTCGGACCCGTTCCTGCTGGAACAAATTTTAGGACAGTTGGTCTTTTTAGAACGTCAGGTTTCCAACTGGTCGCGAGTGCTTGATTATTTGCGTGAGTTGCGATCCCTTACACCCAATCCAGACGCCATTGACAAGCAAATCCAGGAAGTTCGTGAACTCATGGCTAAACCCGGCGGCAAATAGCCGTAATGGACTTTTTACCGACGCCGGGGCCTTATGCGGCGTTTCTCGTCGGCGGTGATTGGAACTGGCTCAAGAACCCCGCTCCCCAATGGCAGGCGTGCTTCCGGTGGGAATTCCCATCAAGTGAGTCTGGACAGCGGATTCGTAGAAAAAAAGCGGGACTGGTGATGCCAGTCCCGCTTGAATGTGCATTATCCGGTTTCCCGGTTGCGCAGAGCAAATGGATTAATAGTCCATTCCGCCGCCCATGCCTTCATGGCCGGCCGGAGCGGGTTTCTTTTCCTTCTCCGGAATCTCGGTGACGAGGCATTCGGTGGTGAGGAGCAGTCCGGCGATGGACGCCGCGTTCTGCAGGGCGGTGCGGGTGACCTTTTTCGGATCCACCACGCCGGCCTTCACGAGGTCTTCATAGACGCCCGTGGCGACGTTGTAACCATCGTTGCCCTTGCGGCGCTTGACTTCCTCGACAATGACGGAGCCTTCGACACCGGCATTGCGGGAGAGTGCCTTCAAAGGATACTCGACCGCGCGCTTGACGATGTCCACGCCAATGCGTTCATCTTCATTGGCGCCTTTGACGGCGTCAATGGCGGGCAGACAGCGGATGAGGGCCACGCCGCCACCGGCGACAATGCCTTCTTCGACTGCGGCGCGGGTGGCGTGCAGGGCGTCTTCCACGCGGGCCTTCTTCTCCTTCATTTCGGATTCCGTCGCGGCGCCAACGCGGATGACCGCGACGCCACCGGCCAGCTTGGCCAGACGTTCCTGGAGTTTTTCGCGATCGTAATCCGAGGTGGTTTCCTCGATCTGACGGCGGATCTGGTTGACGCGGCCCTGGATTTCAGAGCTTTTGCCATTGCCTTCGACGAGGGTGGTGTTTTCCTTGTCCACCACCACGCTCTTGGCGCGGCCGAGGTCAGAGAGTTCCACGGTCTCGAGCTTGACGCCGAGGTCTTCAGTGATGAACTTGCCACCGGTGAGGATGGCGATGTCTTCGCACATGGCCTTGCGGCGGTCACCAAAGCCGGGGGCTTTGACGGCGACGCACTTCAGGATGCCGCGAATGTTGTTCACCACGAGGGTGGCCAAGGCTTCGCCTTCTACTTCTTCGGAAAGAATTACCAGCGGTTTGCCCGCTTTGGCAACCTTCTCGAGCAGCGGGAGCAGGTCCTTGAGGCTGCTGATTTTCTTTTCGAACAGCAGGATGTAGGGGTCTTCGAATTTGCATTCCATCGTCTCCGCGTTGGTGACGAAGTAGGGAGAGAGATAGCCCTTGTCGAACTGCATGCCTTCGACCACTTCGAGGGTGGTTTCGATGGACTTGGCTTCTTCAACCGTAATGGTGCCGTCTTTGCCCACTTTGTCCATGGCATCGGCGATAATTTTGCCGATGTCACTGTCCCAGTTGGCGGAAACGGTGGCGACCTGCTTGATTTCTTCCTTGTCCTTGACCTTCTTGGTGATCTTGTCGAGCTGGCTCACGGCGGCGTCAACGGCCTTTTGGATGCCGCGTTGGAGCCCGATCGGGTTCGCGCCGGCGGTGACAAACTTCAGGCCTTCGCGATAAATCGCTTCGGCCAGCACGGTGGCGGTGGTGGTGCCGTCGCCCGCGGCGTCGCTGGTGCGGCTGGCCACTTCACGAACCATCTGCGCGCCCATGTTTTCATAGGGGCATTCGAGTTCGATTTCCTTGGCCACGGTCACGCCGTCTTTGGTGACGGTCGGCGAGCCGAATTTTTTGTCGAGCACCACGTTGCGGCCTTTGGGCCCCAGGGTGGCCGTGACGGCGCGGCTGAGTTTGCTGACACCGCGCAGGATGGCCTGCCGGGCGGCTTCGTCAAAAATCAATTGTTTTGCTGCCATAGTATTTAGTTAGGTTTAAATTAGGGTTGTGGTTGCAAGTTATTCGAGTACGGCCAGAATATCTTCAGAATTCAGGATCTTGTATTCCTTGCCGTCAATTTTGATCTCGGTGCCGCCATATTTGCTGGTCAGCACGCGGTCGCCCACCTTGACTTCAAAAGCAATCTTCTTGCCATTGTCGTCGAGTTTGCCCGTCCCGAGCGCCACGACGGACGATTCGATGGGTTTTTCTTTCGCGGTATCAGGAATGATAATGCCGCCTTTTTTTGCTTCTTTCTCTTCGACTGCTTCCACGAGGACGCGGTCGCCGAGCGGTTTCACTTTAAGTGCCATATTCGGTTTGTTGTTGTTTTGTTGTTGTTGTTGGTTGGTACAGTTAATCCCGCCGCACTCGCGGCGGGAAATTATCCGTTAATTCTTGCCTTTTTTCTCGTCCACTACCTCAGCGTCAATGATCGGGCCCTGATCTTTCTTACCCGCCTCCTTGGCGTCGCTGGAGGCGCCTTCCGTAACGGGCGCGGCCTTGCCAGCTTTGGCTTTTTCCGCCGCTTCGCGGTATAACTCCGCTGATGCCGCCTGCCAGGCTTCGTTGAGCTTGTCGGCAGCGCTGCGCAACGCGGCGGCGTCACTTCCCTTGAGCGCTTCCTTTACCACCTTCACCGCCTCCTCAATTTTGCTCCGGTCAGTGGCCGGGATTTTATCCTGGTTCTCCTTGAGCATTTTTTCGGAGCGATACACGGCATTATCAGCCTCGTTTCGGACTTCCACTTCTTCGCGCTGGCGCTTGTCATCTTCCGCATGGGATTCGGCTTCCTTGCGCAAGCGTTCTACATCGTCCTTGGCGAGACCGCTGCCGGCGGTGATGGTGATTTTCTGTTCCTTGCCGGTGCCGAGATCTTTGGCGCTGACGTGCAGGATGCCGTTGGCATCAATATCAAAGGTCACTTCGATCTGCGGTACGCCGCGCGGGGCAGGGGGAATATCCACCAAGTCAAACTGGCCCAGCACCTTGTTGTCGGGGAACATTGCGCGCTCGCCTTGGGCGATGCGGATGGTCACCGCTGGCTGGCTGTCCGAGGCGGTCGAGAAAATTTCCGATTTCCGGGTCGGGATCGTAGTGTTGCGCTCAATCAATTTGGTGAACACCCGGCCCAACGTTTCGATGCCGAGCGATAGCGGGGTCACGTCAAGCAGCAGCACGTCTTTCACTTCACCCTTCAGCACACCGCCTTGGATGGCTGCGCCCACGGCGACCACTTCATCCGGGTTCACGCCTTGATGCGGCTGTTTGTTGACCAGTGTGCGGGCTACTTCTACTACGCGGGGCATGCGTGTCATGCCGCCCACCAGAACCAACTCATCAATTTTGACGGCTTCCACCTTGGCATCCCGCAAACAGTTCTTCACGGGAGCAATGGTGCGCTCAAAAAGAGAATCGCAAAGCTGTTCCATTTTGGAACGGGTCAGCTTGGTGCTAATGTGTTTCGGCCCAGAGGCGTCTGCCGTGATGAACGGCAGGTTGATGTCGTATTGCTGGGCGCTGGAGAGTGCAATCTTGGCTTTTTCGGCCTCTTCTTTGATGCGCTGTAGTGAATCCGGCTGTTTGCGCAAATCAATGCCGTGTTCGCGCTTGAATTCATCAATAATCCAGTCCATGAGCTGGTTGTCCCAGTCATCGCCGCCTAAGTGGGTATCCCCGTTGGTGGCGCAAACCTCAAACACGCCATCGCCGATTTCGAGCACGGAAATATCGAAGGTGCCGCCGCCCAAGTCATAGACCGCTATCTTTTCATCCTTCTTTTTGTCGAGCCCGTACGCCAGTGAGGCAGCGGTCGGTTCGTTGATGATGCGCAGCACTTCAAGACCGGCAATGCGTCCGGCGTCCTTGGTGGCTTGGCGTTGGGAATCATTGAAGTAGGCGGGCACGGTAATTACCGCTTGGGTGATCTTTTCGCCCAGTCGCATTTCCGCATCCGTTTTCAGCTTGGCCAAAATCATCGCGGAGACTTCCGGCGGACTGAAGGCTTTGCGCTGACCGTCCACGTCCACTTCCACATGGGCGTCGCCGTTGGCGGCCCGCACCACCTTGTAAGGCACGCGTTTGACTTCTTCCTGCACTTCTTCAAACTTGCGTCCCATGAAGCGCTTGATGGAATAAACCGTATTACGGGAATTGGTCACGGCCTGACGCTTGGCGGCTTCCCCGACCAGACGTTCGCCGTTCTTCGTGAAGGCCACCACCGAGGGAGTGGTGCGTTTGCCTTCCGAATTCTCCAAAACCATTGGCTCCCCGCCTTCCATGATGGCCATGCAGGAGTTCGTGGTTCCCAAATCAATGCCTAAAATCTTTGCCATAAAATTCTTATGTTTTAGCTTCGAGTAACAAACCCGTTAGCAAGACCTACCTAGCAAGATGAGTGCCGATAAAATAACTGTTTACATAAGAATTTGTATAACAACTAGTTATGAAATAAACATCAATCTTCTTTAGGACGACTATAGGGCGCTGGATAACTTGAGTTGTGCCAACTTGGCATAACACAGAACAAGAATGGCACACTTCTTCGATTTCTTGGGGGGGAGAGTTAGCGACGTGCTAGTCGGCTTTCATCACGGCTTGCAGACGCCGTAAATCCTTGAGATCCTGCGAATTGGCAAATCGCTGCGGAACGGATTCCACAATCTTTGGGAAAGCCCAACGCCAATGTTCCACATGACCATCGGCAAAGGAAATATTGGCACCCATATTATGGCGATCAGAAGGTTGATCAAACCAGTAGTCGCCACAACGCGAGTTGGCGGGATACAATCCAAACTGGGCGTCCCAGCAGACATTTTCGTTTTCGTCAATCAACACAAACAGACGCTCTGGAGAGGGGTTCAAGATGTCAGTGAAGCGTTTAAAGAAGGGGATTCCGTTCGGCGGCATGCCAAGGAGTGCGGGATCACTGTTGGCCGAGGCGCTCATATTATAGCTACGGGTGCGGGGTTTTGGCATCAGGTTCCCGTTCGCGTCTTCCACCGAGGAACGATCCGAAGGACACCGGTAAATAAGTGCAGAACGATTGTAGGGGTATAATTTGCCATTTTCAATATTCGCCGTGGTCAAATCCACCCGTGGGTTCCCCGGACACCAGGAAACATTATTAGGACTCGAAGCGGAAGAGGTTCTGACATTAAGACCGGGGTTGAAGTTGAAGTAGTTCGGCGGCAACTCCTCTTCGTTATCGTCCGCATACATATTCCAGCATAACTGAAGCTGCTTCAGGTTGTTCAGGCAATGGATGCTGCGACCTTGCTCCATGGAACGATTTAACGCCGGCAGCATGATTGCAGCCAGCACTGCGATGATGGCGATGACGATGAGTAGCTCTACCACCGTGAACCCCGCCCGTTCAAACCTCTGTGCCGAGGCACACTGATGGCGTCCTCTTATTCGCCCGCAAAGGCAAATGCTGCTAACCTGTTTGTATTCTGTACGCATCAGGCATCTAGGCTGAGAGTCACTATAGCACGCTTGTCAGTTAAGTGCCAAGTTGTTTTTTCAAAAAAATCACGGTCGTAACTCCAATACATGCATGTCCTCAGTTCAATCGGTCTGGGCAAAAGGAATCTTAATTTTGCAGGCTTGCGACCTGTCAAAGCTTTGCTCATACTGCCGTCCGTGAAGCATTCAGCACAGCATGAAGCATCCGCCTTGGGCATTCTGGCCGGCAACCGGTCATTGCCGTTGTTATTGGCTCGCGAGGCGCGTCAACAAGGGGTCAAGCGTCTCGTCGCCGTTGCCTTCGAGAACGAAACCCAGCCGGAGTTGGCCTCGCTGGTGGATGAAATCGTCTGGTTGCGCGTCGGGCAACTGGGGAAACTCATTGAAGCCTTCACTTCGCGTGGTATCCAGCGTTGTGTTATGGTGGGGCAGATCGCCCCCAAAAACTTGTTCGATTTGCGGCCCGACCTGCGCGCCATGTCTCTTCTGCTGCGCTTGAAGGAAAAGAACGCCCACACGATTTTCGGTGCAATTGCCGACGAACTGCATAAGGAGGGGGTGGAATTAGTGGAAGCCACTCCCTGGCTGCGCCCTTGGATGCCGGGTGCCGGATTCCAACTTGGACCCAAACCCGCGAAGAACCAAATCGAGGATATCCCGTTCGGATTTCGCATCGCCAAGGAAGTTTCCCGGCTCGATATCGGCCAGATGGTGGTGGTGAAAAACGGGACGGTGTTGGCGGTGGAAGGGTTTGAAGGCACGGACAAATGCCTGGCACGCGGTGGTGAACTGGCCGGCAAGGAGGGCGGCGCGGTGGCGGTCAAAGTCGCCAAAGAAAAGCACGACATGCGGTTTGATATTCCCTGCGTGGGGCCGAAGACCATCGAGGTTTGCGGTACGACGGGCGTCGCCGTGCTCGCGGTGGAAGCGGAGCGGACGTTGTTGCTGGAAATGGAAGAGCTAAAACAGATGATCGAGAAATACCGGGTGACGTTGATCAGTCACCACCCTGGGTAGGCGAAACTCCCGAATCTGGACACCCCGCGCCGCATTCCCGACGGGTTCTCCTGCGGAGCGCATGGCCACGTAGGTTTGATCCGTGCAAAGAAACTTTATGAGCCACTTCACTGGCCAACCGGCGGCAGGCGCAAGGTGGCGTCCAAGGGCGGCAACTCCGCCAGGTTTTTCCCCGGAACACCCGCGCCCAGTTTGATGACGCGTTCGCCACTGGGGCGCACGGAGCGTTCATAACTGCCCACGGCGTCGTTGAAGGCCTCATTGGCGCGGGCCAGGCCACTCCGGATTTTCTCCAAGTGATCCGTGAACTTGGCCACGCGCGCGAACAGCTCCTGCGCCGCCTCGGCGATCTGCCGGGCATTGTCCGTTTGCGCCGATTGCTGCCAACTCATACTAACCGAGCGCAAGAGGGCAATCAGGGAGGCGGGCGTGGCCAGCATGATGCGGTTTTCGGCCGCCCACACAATCAGGTCGCGGTCCCCCTCCAGCGCGGCGCTAAACAGGGATTCCGCCGGCAAAAAGAGCACCACGTAATCCAGCGCATTGGGGAACTGACCGGGATAATCCTTTTTGTCCAGGGCGCGGATGGTGTCTTTGAGCCGGGCGGCGTGCGCGGCCAGCTTCTCGTTGCGCTTGGCGGGATCGGCCTCATCCAATGCGACCAGGAAATCGAGGTCCGGCACCTTGGCATCAATGATGATGACCCGGTTTCCGGGCAGATGCACAATCATGTCGGGCTTCTTGTCATCGGACTGCGCCTGCTCGACGAAATCGCAGTGATGACTCATGCCGGCAGCCTCCACGACGCGCCGCAGGGTTTCCTCACCCCAACGGCCGCGGGCAGGCGCGGATTTGAGCACCATGCGGAACTGCTGCGTTTCCGTGGCCAGGGTTTCGCTCTGCTTGGTCAGCGTCTCAAGCTGTTTGCGGACCTCGCCCAGAGTGGTGGACTGGGCGGTCTCGCTCTGTTGCAGACGCTGTTGATAGGTTTTGAGCTGTTCTTCGAGCGGCTTGAGCAGCGTGGCAATGGATTCCTGCCGGGTGGCCAGGTCACCCTTGGCGACTTCCTGAAACTTGCCGAAGGTTTCGTTGGCGAGCCGCAAAAATTCGGGGGCCGACTGTTTGAGGGCGTCGGCGCTCAACGCCTTGAAGGTCTCCCGCAAATCCGCGAGCGCCTTCGCTTGGGCCTCGCGGGCCGTGTTCATCTGTTGCTCCTGGTTCAGGCGCTGGGCCTCGGCCAGCTTGTGGGCGGCGGCGAGGTTGGCCTGGGTGGCGGCCAGTTCGGCAACCCGCTTGGCGAGCTGTTCGCGCAACTCCCCGGCGGTGGTATTGGCGGTTTGCAATTGATCCTGCGCCTGCTCCAGTTGGGCCAGGGCGTTATCGCGCGCGGTTCTCGCGGCGGCCTCCAGGGCACCGATGTCCGCCGCCGCTTTCCGCGAAGCCGCCAGTTCCTGCTCGCGGTTGGCGAGGAGCGCGCGCAATTCCGCTTCCACGGGGCTGTTCGTCTGGGTGGTTCGGCGGGAACCGATCAGCCAGCCGATGACCACGCCCAGCACCACACCGATGATTAAAAATAGAATTTCCATGACGTTCTTAATATTGGCACAGCGACCGCACTATGACGGCAATGCGGCACCCACAGGAAGCATACGGGATGGCGGCGGATCATGTCGAGGAACGAAAGGACCGTGAAAGGGCGTTTTCGACTGCGGCCCTCAATTGCGGGCTTGACCCGTGGCCGGGCTTCCACTCCAATGGATGAAAGCATGAACTTGAAAATGACAACCCTATGAAGGGCGTACCGTTTCTTGATCTTCAGCAGCCGTATCGTGAACTCCAAGCGGAAATGGATGCCGCGTGCGCGCGCGTGCTGGCGGGTGGAAGGTATCTGCTGGGCGCTGAAATCCAGGAGTTCGAGCGCGAATATGCGGCCTACACCGGGGCCCGGCATTGCGTGGGGGGCGCCAACGGGTTGGATGCGCTGCACCTGATTCTGCGCGCCTTGGGCGTTGGGCCGGGCGATGAGGTGATTGTTCCCTCCAACACGTATATCGCCACCTGGCTGGCGGTCACCCACACCGGTGCCACCCTGGTGCCGGTGGAACCGGATTGGCGGACGTTTAATCTGGATCCTGCGCGCATCGAGGCAGTGATTACGCCGCGCACCAAAGTCATTCTGCCGGTGCATCTCTACGGGCAGGCCGCCGACCTGGATGCCATCGTGCGGATTGCGGAAAAGCACGGGCTGTTGGTCGTGGATGATGCCGCCCAGGCCCACGGTGCCACCTGTCGCAAGCGTCGCGTGGGCGGTCTGGGCACCGCCACGGGCTGGAGCTTTTACCCCACCAAAAACCTGGGCGCGCTGGGGGATGGCGGCGCGGTGACGACCAATGATGAGGCCTTGGCCGATAAAGTGCGCTGTCTGCGCAATTACGGTTCCACAGTTAAATACCATAATCGTTGTCAGGGTTTTAACAGCCGGCTGGATGAAATTCAGGCCGCGATGTTGCGTGTCAAACTCCCTTGCCTTGACATCTGGAATGAACGGCGTGCCCGGATTGCCGGGCTGTACCGGTCGGCCTTGGCGGGGCTGCCCGGCTTGACGCTGCCGGAGGTGCCGGACTGGTCCGGGCCGGTGTGGCATCTGTTTGTGGTGCGCCATCCGGAGCGGGACCGCCTGCAACAGCATCTCCTTTCCGCCGGGGTGGAAACCTTGATTCATTATCCCATCCCGCCGCATTTGCAGGAGGCGTATCGCCGGCTGCCGTTCGGCCCCGGCAGTTTTCCGATCAGCGAAACCATGCATCGCGAAGTGCTCAGCCTGCCCATGGGGCCGCACCTGAGCCTGGAGCAGGCCCAGCAAGTGATCGCCGCCATCCAAAGCTTTCGCTAGCTGGCGGGGGACTTGATTGCGGATTGCGGATTGCGGAATTGCAGCCAATATGGCGGTTAATTTTCCGCTGCAAATTCAGTTCCTATTCCTTGCCGGATACTATTTTCGCCCGGCCCGCCCCCGCCTGCGTTTATCCTTAATCCTTGATACTTTATACTTCCCTCCGCCCGCCCGTTTCCGTTACTCTCCCGGCCATGCTAAACCGTACCAGTAACGCGCAATGGGTCCCCGGCCAACCAGTCGGCGCGGGGCGTTTTGTATTGGGGCAACTGCTGACGCTGCCTCTCCTGTTGATACTCATCAGCGGCTGCGTCGTTGGCAAGCAGGGGCCGAACCAGCTCGCCGGAAAGCAAACGGGGACCAATAAAGCCGTGCCGCAACTGGGCGAGCGCTGGACGAATAGTCTGGGGATGTCCTTTGCACCGGTGCCGGGGACGAAGGTGTTGTTTGGCATCTGGGACGTGCGGGTGAAGGATTATGCTGTTTATGCCGCCGCCGTTCCAGGAGTGAATGAGCGATGGAAGAGTCCCGGCTTTGCCCAGGATGGCACCCATCCAGTAACGATGGTGAGTTGGGAGGATGCCAAGGCGTTCTGCGCCTGGCTGACTAAGAAGGAACAAGGCGAGGGGAAATTGGGTGCCGGGCAAGAGTATCGGTTGCCGACGGATGCGGAATGGAGCTATGCGGTGGGGATTGGGAATAAGGAGGGGAATGGCACACCGAGCGCCAAGGACATGAAACTTGAAGATGTCTATCCCTGGGGCAATCAATGGCCGCCGCCGAAGGGGGCGGGAAACTACAGCGCATCGTTGAAGGTGGATGATTTTGAGTACACCTCTCCGGTGGGGAGCTTTAAAGCCAATCAATATGGGCTTTATGACATGGGCGGGAATGTGTGGCAGTGGTGCGAGGATTGGTACGATACCGACCAGAAACGCCGGGTGTTGCGCGGGGCGTCGTGGTACGATGGCAATCCCGACCTTCTGCTATCCTCGAGCCGTGACGACTACACGCCTGATCTTCGGCGCAGCTTTATCGGTTTTCGGGTAGTGGCGGTGGTGGGGTCTGAGCGTTAGGTGACGTTTTTTATCCTTTGTTCTTTGATTCTTTTACTCTTTGTTTTTATTTTTGTACCGCCCCGCTTGCGGGGCGGCCGAAAATTTTTAGATAATGAATTTCAGCCGGGCCACCCGTTGGGGTGGCAATGCTGAAGGCGGCTTGGCTGGCTGACCTCCGGGTGTTGCGCGGGGCCAATAAATTCGGATTGCGGAATTCGGATTGCGGAATTCGGATTGCGGAATGCGGATTGCGGAATGCGGAATGCGGAATGGTTTGGCGTCGCGGCAGTTTCATCCTGAAGCAGGGCAGGGGCGATCTGGCACCCCAGCCGGGGTGCGGCCCCATTTTCCCGCGTTTCCGGTGGTCGCGCCCCGTGCCCCTCGCGACCGACCGTACAAGCTGTCAATCCTTTCGGATTGAGGGAATCCCATCCAGCGGTGGGTTGGAGTCTGGTGACGCAATCCTGTTCAGGATTGGCGAGCTGACCAGGGTTTATCCCGTAGGGATAACGTCATGGGAGGCCAGGGTTGGTTGCGGGGGCAGGGGGCGCAACCTACCCTTAAACGCTCCGAATTTGCGCGCCAACCCGGAAAGGGTTGCGTCCGGCCTTGGATGCGTCGGCCCGCCAATTTCCCGCCGTCCCCAATTGCCGCAACCGCCTACGGGGTTGTTTGGTCACGGTGGACGGGGTTCCCATGGTAGGCGCAGCCCCGTTTGCCTTGCCGCGCCAACCATGGGCTCCGGTGACGCAATCCTTTCAGGATTCGCGGGTGCGTCGTCCATGCTGCGGTTTTCCGGTGGTCGCGCCCTGTGCCCCTCGCGCCCGACCGTACACGCTGTCAATCCTTTCGGATTGAGGGAATCCAATCCAGCGGTGGGTTGGGCGGCGGCACCTATATATATATAGGTAGCCGCTGGTCGCGCCGCTACGGATTCGGTAGCCGCAGACGTGAGTCCGCGCTGATCTGCTCGGGAAGCGACATTGCGAGGGAGACCGCCGGTTGAGCCAAAGGCTGAAATTTGCGCCGACGGACGTCGTTGGCTACGCGGTGTAAAATTTTCACGCATCTTGCGTGAAAATCACACGCCGTCAAATCCTCCACGATCCCGTTTCCACCTACGCTGGCTGCCGTCATGCGTAGTATCCAGCCGCCCGCGACCCGCTGGGAATTGGCACGGAGTTTGCTTCATTCTAATTTATATACACCCTGAAAACCATCATGGACAATTGCACCCATCGTGTCTGCAATGCTGAATAAGAAAACCAGATGAAAAGACTTGGTGACCATTAGAACAGGATAAAACGCCAGACTGGAATAGAACTAACAATCTATATCTTTATGAAACTAAACAACACACCTGCTGCCGTCTTTGCCGCCCCCCGGAAACCCCGGAACGCCGCTCTTCCGGGAAATCCGGCGCTCCGTGCGCCGGATCGCGCCGCCTCCGGGCCGGTTTTACGCGCCCCTCGGCCATTTGGGGGCAGCCCTGCGCCGTTTCCGCGCGCCCCTAAATGGTTTGGGGGCAGCCCTGCGCCATTTGGGGGAGCCCCTAAATGGTTTAGGGGGTCCCCCGCGCGGTTTTGCCCCGCCCCCAAATGGTTTGGGGAATCCCCCAAGCGGTTTGGGCGCGCCCCCAGATGGTTTAGGGGAGCCCCCAAACGTCTTGGGGGAGCCCCCACGCGGTTTTACCCCGCCCCCAAATGGTTTGGGGGAGCCCCCACGGGGTGGAGGGCGCGCCCAATTTGAACGAGCACCACTGCCAACCATGAAACCAACATTAACGATTACGGCAACGCGAGCCCCGGAAGGTTTCCCGGTGCGCGGCGCGTTGGGAACGGAGCCAAACCGGTTATGAGTAACGTCTGGATGCCACACTACGATGATGGGGTCATCCGCTACGGGGCGGGTTGGCGGTATCCGCGTGCCGGAGAGATGTCGGTTAAACAAACAAATAAACAGAAAGTGAATCGTATGCCCAAACAGTCCTATTATCCCAGCCGCAAGAATGATCAAGCGGTCTGGCTCGAAAACTTCATCCAAAAAGCGCCCGGTATCACGACCCCGCTGGGGTTGTTGCCGGCCAAGGTGGATGCCGCGGTGGCCTCCGCCAAATGGGTGCATTACGTCATCAACCAGTGGATTGTCGCCGTGCGCGTCTTCAGCCAGGCGGCCACCGGGGCGGAAAATGCCAGCACGGATGGCAAGGGCAGCAGCGTGGTTGTGCTGCCGACGTTCACCGCCCCCACGCCGCCCACTGGCACGGTGCCCGTGCTGCCCGGCGCGCTGCCGCGGATTTTTGATCTGGTCCGCGAGATCAAGGAGAGCGATGGCTACACGGAGGCCATCGGGCAGGATTTGCAGATCATTGCGCATGAGGATGCCACGGCGCACCCGGTCCCCGGCATCAAGCTGAAGCTGCTGGATGGCGAAAGTGGGTCCGGCCAGTATGTGAAACTGCACGTCGTCAAGTTCGGCCATGACGGTGTGGTGCTGGAATGCCGCCGGAATGGTGGCGCCTGGGAAAGCCTGGGGATTGTCATGCGCTCCCCGTTCTTGGATAAGCGCGCCCTGCTGGTCGCGGGCGAGGCGGAGATGCGGGAATACCGCGCGCGTTTTTACGACAAGGGCGCGGTGAACGGGGATTGGTCGCCGCTCATCAAAATCGCCGTCGGCGTGTAACGCACCATGAATGAAAACCAACCGGCTGCGGGTGGGCGTTCTGGAGGCCTCGGCCTTTCCGCCCGCCCGCTATTTCCCGGCGTTCTCGAATTTCCAACCGTTCGCAGGTTGAGAAACCTGCGACACAGCAGACTTGGAAGTCTGCGGTACGAAACGCGGGCGCCCGCCTCCCCCGTAGCGCAGGTTTCCAAACCTGCTGTGTCGCCGACTTCCGAGTCGGCGTACCGTAAACAATTCCCGTCACTGGCGTTATTCCAAGGTCTGCGGATTGGAAATCTGCGCTGCTACCGAAATCCTTGGCGCCGCTGCCGGGCTTACTTAGACTGAAACCTTAATCCTTAAACCTTATGTCCTTTGATCCAAATAAACCAGTGGACGGCTCGCTGCTCTCCGCTGAAGAACTCCGCCAACAATTTAACGGGCTGAAATCCGAGATTGACGCCGTCCCCGCCGGTCCGCCAGGGCCGCAAGGTGCCCCCGGCAATGATGGTCAGCCCGGCCCGCAAGGGCGCGGTGAACGGGGATTGGTCGCCGCTCATCAAAATCGCCGTCGGCGTGTAACGCACCATGAATGAAAACCAACCGGCTGCGGGTGGGCGTTCTGGAGGCCTCGGCCTTTCCGCCCGCCCGCTATTTCCCGGCGTTCTCGAATTTCCAACCGTTCGCAGGTTGAGAAACCTGCGACACAGCAGACTTGGAAGTCTGCGGTACGAAACGCGGGCGCCCGCCTCCCCCGTAGCGCAGGTTTCCAAACCTGCTGTGTCGCCGACTTCCGAGTCGGCGTACCGTAAACAATTCCCGTCACTGGCGTTATTCCAAGGTCTGCGGATTGGAAATCTGCGCTGCTACCGAAATCCTTGGCGCCGCTGCCGGGCTTACTTAGACTGAAACCTTAATCCTTAAACCTTATGTCCTTTGATCCAAATAAACCAGTGGACGGCTCGCTGCTCTCCGCTGAAGAACTCCGCCAACAATTTAACGGGCTGAAATCCGAGATTGACGCCGTCCCCGCCGGTCCGCCAGGGCCGCAAGGTCCCCCCGGCAATGATGGCCAGCCCGGCCAGCAAGGGCCGATGGGCGAGATCAGCGCGCAGAATTTGGCGGACGCCATCAACAACGTCCTCAACAACAGCAGCGCGAACAGCAACGGGGTGGCGACGCTGGATTTCGTGGTGAGCGATCCGCCGACGCAATGGGAGGTGGGCACGATCCAGAACACGCTGAACGCGCTGATCTTGGCGCTGCGCCGGCAGTAGGGGAAGGGGAATTGCGGAACCATCGAATTCGGATTGCGGATTGCGGAATACTCAAATTCGGAATGCGGAATGCGGAATGCGGAATGGTTTGGCGTCGCAGCAGTTTTATCCAGAAGCAGGGCAGGGACGCTCTGGCACCCCATTCGGGGTGCGGCCCCATTTTCCCGCGTTTCCGGTGGTCGCGCCCCGTGCCCCTCGCGACCGACCGGCTGCAGGCTTTCAATCCTTCAGATTGAGGGAAACCCATCCAGCGGTCGGCTACACTCTGTCAATCCTTTCGGATTGAGGGGTGCCCATTCACCGCTGGGTTGATCGCCGGTGACGCAATCCGGTTCAGGATTGCCAGGCTGACCAGGGTTGTATCCTGAAAGCCGGTCAACATCAGGCCCGCCTGCCGTTCCGATTCTCCCGGCGGTGGCCTATTCCACCGTCACACTCTTGGCAAGGTTGCGGGGTTTGTCCACGTCGCAACTGCGCGCGACGGCGATGTGGTAGGCCAAGAGCTGCAGGGGCACGGTGGCGAGCAGGGGGAAGATGCATTCCAAGGTGGGCGGCAGGTAGATGACCTCGTCGGCTTTCTCGCGGATGCCTTCGTTCCCGGCGGTGGTGACGGCGATGATCGGGCCTTTGCGCGCGCGGATTTCTTCCAGGTTGCTGAAGTTCTTTTCGTAAAGGGTATCCTGCGGAATCAAGACCACGGTGGGCGTGCGCTCGTCAATCATGGCGATGGGGCCGTGTTTCATTTCCGCCGCCGGGTAGCCCTCGGCGTGGATGTACGAGATTTCTTTGAGCTTCAGGGCGCCTTCGAGCGCAACGGCGAAGTTGTACTGCCGGCCCAGGAAGAAGAAGTCTTCCGATTGGGCGTATTTTAGCGCGATGCGTTTGATTTCCTCGGTCTGTTCCAGAATTTGCTGCAATTGGGCGGGGACATTTTCCAGCGCGCGGATGATCCGCATGCCGTCCGCGACGGAGAACATGCGCATGCGGCCCATGAGCAGCGCAAAGAGGGTGAGCGCGGTCACTTGCGAGGAGAACGCCTTGGTGGAGGCGACGCCGATTTCCGGCCCGGCGTGCAGGTAGATGCCGCCATCGGCCTCGCGGGCGATGGTGCTGCCGACGACGTTGCAAAGTGAGAGCACCTTGTGCCCGCGGCGGCGGGCCTCGCGCAGCGCGGCGAGGGTATCGGCGGTTTCGCCGGATTGGGTGATGACCAGCACCAGCGTATTCTTCTCAATCGGCGCGTTGCGGTAGCGGAATTCGCTGGCGTATTCCACCTCCACGGGGATATGCGCGAATTCTTCCAGCAAATGCTCACCGATCAGCGCGGCGTGCCAGCTTGTGCCGCAGGCGGCGATGACGATCTGGTCCACCGCCCGCAGTTCCGCGGGGGACATGTTCAGCCCGCCGAATTTGGCGGTGGCTTCCTCATTATCCACGCGCCCGCGCATGGCATTGGCCACGGTGCGGGGTTGCTCGTGGATTTCCTTGAGCATGAAATGGGGGAAGGTGCCGCGCTCCGCCGCCTCGGCGTCGAATTCAAGCTGGCTGATCTGCACCTTGGCGGTATCGCTGCCGAGGTTGAAGACGCGGAACTGCTCCGTCGTCAACGTCACCACATCGTAATCATTCAGATACACCACCTGCCGCGTGTGGACGGCGAGGGCGGAGGCGTCGCTGGCCAGGAAATTCTCTCCGACCCCGACCCCGACGATCAGCGGGGAACCGCGCCGCGCGCCGACGATCACCTCCGGATGCTCCGAGCACACCACCGCGATGCCATACGTGCCGATGACTTCCTTGAGGGCGCTGGCCACCGCTGCTGCGAGCGGATGCTCCTCGGTTGCCTGGCCGCGCAGCTTCGCATAATGCTCGCCGATTAAGTGCGCCAGCACCTCGGTATCCGTGGCGGATTGGAACTGGTGCCCGGCGTTGCGCATCCGGGTCTTGAGCGAGTCAAAATTCTCGATCACGCCGTTATGGACCACGGCGATCTTGCCGCTCTGATCCAGGTGCGGGTGGGAATTGACGTCCGAGGGCGCGCCGTGGGTGGCCCAGCGGGTGTGCCCGATGCCCACCGTGCCGCGCGGTGACTCAGTGGCGAGCAAGCGGGCCAGGCCCTCGTCAATTTTGCCCAGCTTCTTGCGGATTTGCAGCCGGCCCGCGTCGAGCACCGCCAGACCGGCGCTGTCGTATCCGCGATACTCCAACCGGCGCAAACCCTCGAGGAGGATGGGCGCCGCCGTTTTCCTGCCAATATAACCAATGATGCCGCACATAAAATGAATCGCTCGTAATTATTTTCCAAGCCGCCGTGGCTCTCAATCGCGGGCACGTTAGCAAATTCAACGGCGCGTGTCATGAGCAAAGTCACCGCTGGACCCAGGAAAATTATCCGGCGGCATTCTCCCCCATGTCTTTGGAAATCCGCCGCGTGAGCTCGGTGGCGGCTGGGGAAATTCAAGGTTTCACGCGCTGGGTCAGGTTGGGCGGAGTGGCATTCGTGAAGTTCGTGAAGCAGGCTTCGATTTGTTGCGGCGCGGGAATGCCAGCGTGGATGTAGAGACCGTAGCGCAGCCGAAGCGGTTTGCCGGGCGCGAGTTTGAATTTGCCGGGGAAGGTCAACGCCGCGCCCATCCAGCCGTCGTTGCGCACGTGGAAGACGCTGGGGTAATTCAGATTGATGGGATGATCAAGCAGGGTGATGCCCTCGGCGGCGGTGGCGGTGATCGGGCCGGAGTAATCCATCCAGCGGGCGGGTTTGCGGAAGATGGCGGTTTCGCCCTGCCCGCCTTCGGAGTTGCGGAGGGTGCCGCCGCCGTCCAGGACGCCGATGGTCTTGGCCATGCGCACGCCGAGCAGGCCAAAGGCGGTCTGTCCCAGGGTGACTTCGTCCCCATTGGCTTCGAGGTGAAGGTCCAGAAGCAAGAGCCATTCGTGATTCGGTAAATTGCGGGCGGTCATTTGGCGGCGCTCGTAAAGGAGCACGCGGTTTTCGGCCCGCCATGCGTTATAGACGACGAGTGCGCATTCCTCCGGGCCGTCTTCCAATCGCTCGACGCGTTGATGAACGATTTTCCCCGGACCACGATCTTCCCAGAAGCTCAGGCCGTTGACGGCGGCGTGGGAAATCCAGACGGAGTTATGGTGGCTGTGGGTTTCCGGATCGTGCGGGTGGCCCATGCGGGTGAGGGAACGGCCGCTGGGGCCGATGATCGGATAGAGGAAGGGCCGCGCCAGGTTGGTGGCGAAGTAGTAGCGGGCGATTTCCGTGCCGTCGCGCTGAAAGGAAACCTGATCCAAGGGCAGGGGGATCACCTGCATGAGCGGGACAGGCTTGGGGGCAAACGAGGCGTTCGTAATGGATTGGGCCCGCAGGAATAATGCGGTGGCCAGGAGCAGCAGCGTGGCGCAGCGCACGCGGAGGGCGTTCCGGTTCGTCTTCATGGTCACAAATTACCGCCGCACCCTTGCACATCCCGGCGCCCCGGGCCAGCTTTTTGTCGGTCTGCCAGTTGTGTCGGGCGGTTTCGGCATTGTCATCCCGGCGGATTCGGATTAGGTTGGGTTCATGATGAATCGTTTGCATGGTAAATTAGTCGGGGCGGTGCTCGCGGGGGCGGTGTTCGCCGCCCAAGGTGCCGCCACGTT
The DNA here is from genome assembly GCA_037139415.1 of Verrucomicrobiota bacterium. Lineage (NCBI taxonomy): Bacteria > Pseudomonadati > Verrucomicrobiota > Verrucomicrobiota bacterium. The sequence continues at coordinate 33,018 of JBAXGN010000029.1, forward strand.
GGTGGTGCCGGACGAGAATCTCTCCTTTAAGAACGAAATCCAGATCGGCATTCAGCGCGGGTTGAATTGGCTGCAGCAGAATCAGAACAGCAACGGCTGTTGGTCCATGCCGGAACTGCCGGCGATGACCGCGATGAGCCTGCTGTGCTTCAAGGGCGATCCCGCCGGACGCTTTGCGAAGGATGAACCGGCGTTTATCCGGCGGGGCTATGCGTTTCTATTGGCCAACGTCAAGCCAGACGGCGGGATCTACCACTCGAACTATGTCACCTATAATACCGCGATCAGCATGTTGGCTTTGCTGGCGGCAAATCGCGCGGAGTACGATCCGGTGATCCTCAAGGCGCGGCGGTTCCTGGTGGGGTTGCAAAGTGATTTCGGCGAGCCGGGGAAAATGGATACCCCCTTTGATGGCGGGATCGGCTACGGGAGCCGGTACAAGCACTCGGACATGGGGAACACGCTGGCGGCGCTCGAGGCGCTCTACTATAGCGAGCGGCTGGTGAAAGATGCGCCAGGCAAAGAGCCGGAACTGAATTATGAGGCCGCGATTCACTTCCTGCAAAACTGCCAAAATCTACCCACGCATAATAAACAGGACTGGGTTTCCGAGGATGCCAAGGATTTGGGCGGCTTTATCTATTATCCCGGCCACAGCATGGCCGGCGGGGTCACGAATGCGGCTACGGGGAAGGTTTCGCTGCGGTCGTATGGCAGCATCAGCTACGGTGGAATGCTCAGTTATCTTTATGCCCACCTGAAATCGGAGGATCCCCGCGTGAAGGCGGTCCTGAACTGGCTCAACGGCAATTATACAGTGGAGGAAAATCCCGGCATGGGCTTGGAGGGGCGGATGTTTTATTACCATACGATGGCCAAGGCGCTTTCGGTGGCCGGAGTGAGTGAGTTGACGCTGAAGGATGGCAAGAAGGTTGCCTGGCGCAGAGACCTGGCGATGAAACTGCTCAACCTTCAGCAGCGCGATGGCTCGTGGGTGAATGAAAGCAACCGTTGGATGGAGAAGGACCCTGTGCTGGCGAGCACGTACTGCCTCATGGCGCTGGAGATGGCCGCCAAGGGGCTGTAAATCGCCGGGTAATATTTTTACGAATGAGGTGAGATCAGAGACGCTGTCTTTTGGGTTATGAAGAAACTGAGTTATGCCATTGTGGGATCGGGCGCGTTGGGCGCACTGTACGGCGCGCGGTTGCACCATGCCGGGTTTGAGACGCATTTCCTGTTTCATGGCGATTATGATCACGTGCGGCAGCATGGGTTGCGGGTGGATTCCCCTTGGGGCGACTTGCATTTGCGCGGGATAAACGCCTATCAGCGCGTCGGGGACATGCCGGTGTGCGACGTGGTCTGTATTGGCCTCAAGACCACACAGAATCATTTGCTGCCCACCCTTTTGCCACCGCTGGTTCGCGCGGGTACGGCGGTCATCCTGATGCAAAACGGGCTGGGGGCTGAAGAGGAGGTCGCCGCGCTGTTGCCGCAGGCGATGGTGGGTGGGGGACTCTGTTATCTTTGCTCCAGCAAGATTGCGCCGGGCCACATTCACCATCAGGATTATGGCCGCGTGATGTTTGGGGCGCATAGTCCGGGGATGGAAGACGTGTTAAAACAGGTGGCCGCTGACTTCGCGCAAGGTGGAGTTCCGGTGCAACTCACGAAAAACCTGGCGGAAGGTCGCTGGCGCAAGTTGGGCTGGAATATTCCTTATAATGGCCTTTCCGTGGTGCTCAATGCCGAGACGAATGAGATCATGGACCATCTGGAGACGCGTGAATTGTCGCGCCAATTGATGATTGAGGTGCTGGCCGGAGCGCGTGCTTGCGGGCATCCCATTGAGGCGGAGTTTGTGGAGCAACTTTTGGGCTTCACCGTGAAAATGAAACCGTACAGCCCCAGCATGAAGCTGGATTTCCAGGCGCGGCGGCCGTTGGAGGTGGAATACCTCTACGAACGCCCCTTGCAGCAGGCGCGGCAGGCCGGTGTCGAACTGCCCCGCATCGCCGCGTTGACCGCCCAGTTGCGGTTTCTGGACACGCGGAATTGCTTGAAATGATGGGCGGAAAGCCTTATCTGGTCTTCTTTACAAAATATATTATGAATCCATTCGCTAACCATCGAATCACGGTGAAGCTGTCGGCCCTGAAAGCCGGAGTGTTCCTCAGTTACTTATTGGTCGCCTTGAGCAGCTCCAGCGCGTTCGCCGCGCCTGACCTTGTGATCAAGGCGGAGAAGGCTGGTGCGGTGTATCAAGCTGGCGAGACCATTACTTGGCGCGTCGAACTGCGCGGGGGCGGCGCGGATATCAAAGAGGCGTCCTATGTGATTAAAAAAGCCGGGGCATCCGTACATCATCAAGGCACGGTCACCCTGAGTGGCGGCGCCGGGACGGTGCAAACCAAATTGGACCAACCCGGCACGTTGTTGCTGGAAGTCGTGGCCAAGGTGCCGGGTGCCAAGGAAATCCGTGCGCTGGGCGGTGCGGCCATCGCCCCGGAGAAAATTCCCCCGTCGTCTCCCTGTCCCGAGGATTTCGATGCCTTCTGGAAAGGCAAACTGGACGAACTCGCCAAGGTTCCCGCTAACCCGGTATTGGAGCAGGGTAAGAGCGGGAAAGACGGCGTGGATTACTGGAAAATCACCATGGATAACATCCGGGGCACTCACATTCGCGGACAATTGGCGCGACCCGCCCAAGGGGCGAAGCTGCCCGCCATGTTGGTGGTGCAATGGGCTGGCGTGTACGGGCTCAACCAAGGATTTGCCACTGGCCCCGCCGCCGAGGGTTGGCTCACTTTGAACATCACAGCCCACGATCTGCCAATTGACGAGCCGGAGAGCTTTTATAAACAGCAGAATGACGGACCGTTGAAGAACTACACCGCCATTGGCAACGATGACCGCGAGAAAAGCTATTTCCTGCGCATGTTTCTCGCCTGCTATCGCGCGGTGGAATACCTGGCCCAGCGCCCCGATTGGGACGGCAAGACCCTGATTGTCACCGGCACCAGCCAAGGCGGTCTCCAGACCTTCGTGACGGCCGGGTTAAACCACAAAGTGACCGCCCTGCTCGCCTTGGTGCCCGCCGGCTGCGACAATACCGGTGGTTTGGCCGACCGGAAACCCGGCTGGCCCTACTGGATGGCCAATGTGGCGGGCAAGGATGAAAAGAAAGCCCTCAACACCTCCCGCTACTTCGATGGGGTGAACTTCGCGGCGCGCATTAAATGCCCCGCCTTGGTAGGGCTGGGGCTGATTGACACCACGTCGCCGCCCTCGGGCGTCTATGCCGCCTTTAATCTGATGCAGGGACCGAAGGAAACGGTGGTTCTGCCCGACTCCGACCACCGTGGAAAAAATAACACCCAAGCCCCATACTCGGCGCGCGCTAGCGTCTGGCGCAAGGCCCTGCTGGCCGGTTCCCCGCCGCCGGTTAAATGAGCCGGGCTTGAATTTTACCGGCAAAATCAGCGTATCACGCGTATTGACGTGTCCGTTGTGAGTCGGTACAGTCGCCTTGTTCTGTTTGAAGGAACAGCTTTAAAGATACCGCTATGAAAATGATACCAGTTCTCACGGTTGCAGCCGTGTTGCTGCCATCCTTGGTGTTGGCGCAACCCGGTAGTCCGGATGGTCTCACCTATAAAACCGGCTACTCCGCGATCACCAAAATTGGCGGGGACCTGCAAAAGGCGCTGAAAGACAAGTATAAGGCCATGATCCACTCCCAGCCGGTGTTTCTGGAGACGGACATGATGCCGTTTATCAAACTTACGGAATATCCCGATGAAAGCAAACCACTGCGGGCGGTCTTCATTTCCGTGGGGTTCGTGGATTTGATGAATCACGTGGCCCACGCCAAGGCCATTGACCGGATTGAGAAGGGTTACTTTGAAAAATATGTTGCCGCCTTGGCTCAGGAAAGCGGGGACAAAGAACTGCACGAGCCGCCCAAGCTGGATAATAAAAAGTATTGGACGGAGGACATGATCAATGAGCAGCTTAGCAGCTTCAACCAAATGGTGGGCATGGTGCTGGCCATCGAGTTGTCGCATCATTATCTGGGACACTTCAAAAAGTATGCCGCGCAACTGGACGACACCAAGGGCCGTCCGCCACCCATCAACAACCTGCTCACCCCCTCCGAATGGGATGAATCCATGAAGGCTGGCTGTGTCAATTCGCTGGAATCCGGCTTTGGCGTGGATGGGATCAAGGCGTTGTACGACGCCATTAACAAAATGCCGCAGCGCCCGGCGTGGGCGGCCTATTTCCTGCCCGTCAATCTCAAGGTGGATAAGGTCAAAAAAGACCTCGAAAAAATCGAAAAGAAGTTCTTTGCCGGTGACCGGCTTTAGTCTGGTGGCTGCCGGCGCTAAAACACCGCCGGCACGCCTTCTTCCAGAAAGCAAAGTTGCTGCGTGAGCTTCTGGTTTTTGGCCAGCTCGTTCAGCCAGCGGGGTGGCTCGTCCAGATCTTCAAAGGAGAGTTTGAACGAGCCATAATGCATCGGCACCATCCACTTGGCACGCAAGTCACGAAAGCCTTTTAGGGCATCATCCGGGCCCATGTGAACCGTCCGGAACGAATCCGGATAATACGCCCCAATTGGCAGGAGGGCGATTTCGGGATGGCACCGCCGGCCAATTTCCTTGAACCCCTCAAAATACGCGCTATCGCCCGCATGATACACGCTGCGCCCCTGGCATTCGATCACGAAACCGCCGTAGCCCCGGTTGACATCCTGCAAGTAACGCGCTCCCCAATGTTTGGCCGGGGTTAAGGTTACCTTCCAACCATCGCCGCCGAACGATTCCCACCAGCGCATCTCAATGACGCGGGTAAAATTGAGTCCCCGGGTCAGACGTCCCACCCCCCACGGTACGATGCCGGTTTTGGGCGGTGGCAATTGGCGCAACGTCCGCCGGTGAAAGTGGTCAAAATGCGCATGGGTGATCAGCACCAAGTCAATGGGCGGCAAATCCTTCAGTTTGAGTCCAGTCCGCTTTAAGCGTTTGAGCAGGAATAGCCAGTTGGCAAAATTAGGATCCACCAGGACGTTCAAGCCGCTGAATTGTATCAGGAAGGAGGCGTGCCCAATCCAAGTGATGGCCACTTGGCCGGGTTTGAGCTTGGGAAACTGTGGCGGGTGGTGTTTCCCGGTTCGTTTGGTCAGCCAACCTTTCCAGATCATCTCATGGAAGAAGGTCCGCGGGTTAAAATGCTTGCTCGGCGTCAGGTCCTTGAACGACCGCGGCAATTTGCGGCGCGGCTTGGCGGCGGTATCTGGAGCGCTCGAATTCATCAATGCTGGTAGTGTCCATCTGGAATTTAAAAACGTCAATTGCGACTTTACGCTTTATTTTTTCCCAATCCCGCTCTATAAACGCTCAGAAGCGAAGCGTGATGGATAACCGCAACCCAAATTTACCCAGTCCGGTCACGGCTGAATCTGCCGTCTGGCAGCGTCATCTCCGATTGATTTTACTGGCCCTGGTCGGTGTGCTGGTCAGCTTCTTGTTATTCCGCATGATCCGGGAATACGAGCAAAAGCGGCTGACGCTGGAGTTTGATAATGCCGCGGAAAACCGCACGGAGGCCTTGCGCCGGGAGGTGCGTGACGTCGAGGAAATTGCCAACGCCTTGAGTACTCTCTATGCCAGCAGCCAGAGTGTAGTACTGGAGGAGTTTAAAATATTTGCGTCCGATTACCTGGATGTTCATCCCGAACTTGAAGCGCTGCAATGGCTCCCCCGGGTGTACCTGCATCAACGGATTCCCTTCGAGCTTGCGCATCAGCAGGTCGGCCATCCCCAATATGAAATCACCGAAATGGACGCGCGGGGCCGCTTGCGCCGGGCGGATAATCGGTTGGAATATTTCCCGACCACCTATCTGGAGCCCAGTCAAGACAAGGCGAAGCTGATGGGGTTTGATCATTTTTCACAGGCTGAGTCGCGCGAGGCGATGGAACGCGCGCGCGATTCTGGGCAACGGATTGCCACGCCTTGGATGCGCCTGAATGGCACCCGGGCGGAGGAGGCGACTTACGGCTTTATGATTTTTTCTCCGGTGTACACGAATGGGGCGCCGCACGAAACGCGCGAGCAGCGGCAAAACAATCTCGCCGGCTTCCTGCTGACCGCCATCTCCCTGGAACGCATGATCGCGGAGGCCTTTCATGCCATCCCCAAAGAGGAAATTGAGTTGGTGCTCCAGGATCAGGCGCTGCCCGCGACGGCCCGCTTTGCGTTTTCCATTGATCCCCTCAAAGGCCGCATTCAGCGGCGGCCGGAAGCGGAGCTGAATCTGCGCGACGACCGGGACCGTAACGGGGTGGTGGATGCGATTGGCCGGACTTGGCACGTCTGGTGCCGTCCCATGCCCGGTTATCTTGCCGTTCGCCGCAGTTACGGCGCTTGGGGAGCCTTGGTGGCGAGCCTGACGATGACGCTGCTGGTGGTGAATCATTTGCGGCAATCCATGCAGCGCACCGCGCGGGTCGAGGAACTCGTCAACCAGCGCACCGCCGAACTCCACGCCGAAATCCAGCGGCGCAACCGGCTGGAAGCGGATTTGGAACGCGAACGCGATCTCCTGCACATGCTGCTGGATCATTTGCCGGATCGCATCTATTTCAAGGATCGCCAGAGCCGCTTTTTGCGGGTCAGCCGCGCCATGGCCAAATTGTTTGGCCGCACGGATCCCGCTGAAATCGTTGGCAAAACGGATTTTGATTTCTTTACGCGTGAACATGCGGAACCGGCCTATCAGGATGAGCTGGACATCATCCGCACCGGCCAACCGCTCATTGGGCGCATCGAGCTGGAAACCCTGCCGGATGGCAAAACCGGTTGGGCCCACACCACCAAAATGCCGCTGCGCGGCAAAGCGGGGGACATTGTCGGCACCTTTGGCATTTCGCGCGACATCACCGCGCTTAAACGCATGGAGGAGGTCTTGGCCGAGGAGCGCAACCTGCTGCGCAACCTCATCGAGAATCTGCCGGATTACATTTATGTGAAAGACCGGCAGGGGCGCTACCTGGTCTGCAACATCACCTATGTGCACGTCATCGGGCGGGATCAGGTGGAGGATGTGTTGGGCAAAATGCCGGCGGACCTTTTTTCCGTCGAGGAGAGCGGGCGGTTCCACGCCGCCGATCTGGAGGTCATGGCCTCGGGGCAGCCGCTGATCAATCAAGAGGAACCCCTGCGGGATTCCTTTGGGCATGAGCATTGGTTCCTGACCACCAAGGTGCCGCTGCGCGATGGCAGCCAGCGAACGGTCGGCATCGTGTGCATTGGCCGCGATATCACCCTGCGCCGCCAGGTGGAACAGCAACTCAAGCTCGCCAATGCCGAATTGCACAAATCCCATGAGGACTTGATCGCCGCCCAAATGCAGCTCATCCAGGCGGAGAAGATGCAATCCATCGGGTGCCTGGCGGCCGGCGTGGCGCATGAAGTCAAGAACCCGCTGGCCATCCTGGGCATGGGGGTGGACTACCTGAACTCTTCCGTAAACCCGGCGGACGCAGATGCCCGGCTGGTCATTGATGATATGCGGGCGGCCATCCGGCGCGCCGATAACATCATCCTGGGCCTGCTCGATTTCTCCGCCCCCAAACAACTCAAACTCCAAAAGGACAATCTGAACCGCGTCGCCGAACAGGCGCTGACGTTCACCCGACATCAACAGATGGATCGTCAGATTACGGTGAAACGCGATCTGCTGGCCACCCTGCCGCCCGTCGAACTGGACCCGGACAAGCTGACCCAGGTTCTCGTCAACCTGTACATGAACGCCATCCAGGCCATGCCCGTGGGCGGCTGCCTCTCCATCCGCAGCTACACCCGCATCTTGGCCGAGACCGAGGCCTCCCGCACGCTGGATGGACACCAGAACCTGTGTTTCCGGGTTGGGGACGTGGTTGTAGTGCTCGAAACGGACGACACCGGCCCGGGCATCCCGGAGGATAAACTCATACGGGTCTTCGATCCGTTCTTCACAACCAAACCGGCGGGGCAGGGGACCGGCTTGGGGTTGACCGTGACGCGTAAAATTGTGGAATTGCACCAGGGCTATCTGGAATTGCGCAACCGCCCCGAAGGCGGTCTGCGCGCCAGCATCTGGCTCAAGCCTGCCCCATAAGAACGGACCTCCTCTCCCCAAGGGAGAGTAGCACTGTTGGGTATTGCACAACGGCTGATTGTGAAGAAGTACGAACAGATGCCGAAGAGAAGTTCATATACTAAATAGTTGGAAGATAACGGGTTGTGAATTAACACTGACATATTCTGTGATATCCGAAACACCGGACTCATCTTTACCAACATTGGTTCACGGTAATTGTTCACTGGGTTTTGCACAAAGCGTTCTGACAACTACTTTCGTTGGGAGCCATTCATGGTTTGATCTAGTTACTTGTCCTATTCTATTAAGACAATGAAGTACTCATGTCTCGTAAAGCACGCCAAGTTGGTTTTTACGGAAGTCCGTAATGTTATGATTTACCCTTTATTTCCGGTTTTGTCTCCATCGTCAAACAACACCAATCACCGTACTTGAGGTCTTCGTAAAAATTAATACTAACAAAATCATGTCCACACACAGTGCGTATCTCGTCATAGTCATCGTCTGGACCAGTCGCTACGATACAAAAATCAGCGTCACCGTGCTTAGTCTGCAATTGTTGCAACTCGGTAATAATCTGGGATAATTTCATCATAAAAAATCAAAACGTGTAGTGATACCTAACCATTAATTTTTGAGCTGACAATAATCTGCCCGATTACGCTCAAGTGTGGTTTAGGTATTTTTTGTTAGGTGAGATGATACTCCTAATCCTATCCTGATTTCTTCATATTATCTAAGCCCGCAAGTTTGCGAAAACGCGCAATCATTTCATCAACCGAATTATGGCCAGTCAGCGTCCTTAACTCCTCAAGAAACTTAGAGTCCGAACCTGCCTGAGAAGCCTCGTGCGCAAAGGCCCTAAAAGCTTCCTCTACCTTGAGTTTTGATGATTTGGATTCGCATGCTTTCAGGAGACGGTTGATGTTCCGAGTTTTTTCGAGTTTAAGGTTGTCCATAGATTCGATTTTTTTGTTTTGTCATCCAATTCATTGCGTAATGCGCAGTCGTTACCTTACCATTAAATTATCTGGGGAGACTTTCCCAGTGAGCCGGTAAAATTTGGAGTTCCATTTGCAACATGACTTGAAGCTTATACAGGACACTGTATAAGTCAAGTACTTGATAATAGTGGGCAGATGACGATTACGATTCTCCGTTAGGTCCTAGTGCTGTTTTGACATTCCATTTAAAAACCGAGAATTCCTCCGAATATCATAATCTGCACACACTATCTGCGACGTTACGAACTTGCCGTTCTCGACAAGTTCCAACGTCTTTGGTTACGCATCCTCAGTGATTATTCTGTACACATGAAAAACACGAACAAAATAGCACGCCGATATTGTCCCTTCCGCAGGTTGATCAAACAATGGTTCCTGAGTTTGATTAAGCGCAACAATAGTGGTTGTTCCAATGAGTTCAACCGAATCATGAAAAAGCTCCAGGACGTAGAGGACATGATTGAGGTTATTGCACGTCAAGTCGCCAAATGGGCCAAAGTAGAATCGGATGAGTCATAAATTTTGACCAGCCCCGACACAATTCTACACCGTTTTCTTTTTGAGGTTTAAATTCGTCTTACCACATTCACATCGTAACACCTCAGCACTTTCCCGATCAGGTGAGACGCGAAGAAATTCGGAACAGGTCGGACAGGTAAATCCCGAAAGAAGGGCGTGAAATACATTCACTACTGGCAAAAAGTCGTTCTTTGTGAAATTGGCCCACGCATTGAAATGAACAGCAGGGTTGATTTGCCATTGTTCAACTTGTGATGCAACGACAAGTTTGCTGAATTCGTCAGCGCGATTGCCAATGTCAGAGACAATATCTTGTTGTTTCCATGAATTCGCAACATCTTTTGCAGTGGTATAGAGTTTCCGCAAACGCCCAACCGCAGGCGGAAGCATTTCGCCAAGTTGATATTGGGCATCACCACGAAACTCTACCGGGGCACGCAACCGATGACATAATTCTGCTGAGGTGTATTCAAGAAAATGACGAAGCAATGCAGCGGCAGCCCTGACATCATTTTTATTCAGGTAATCATGCATTTCCGTCCACACATCTCGATCATCCCATTGGGTTGGTCCTTGATCAACGTTCCACACTCTGAATTGAACCGCGCCTTGCCCGTTAATCAGCCCCTCGGTTTTCATATGCCTCATCCAAATCGGATCATGCGTTGTCATGATAAACTGAGTGTTGGGAAACTCCTTTTTCAATAGCGTGCATACTTCCCGCCTATGCCCCGTGTCAACCGACATGAGCACGTCATCAAGCACTGCAAATGTGAATTCCGATCCTTGGAGGTGACGCATTAATGCCAGGTACAAACAAAGTCCCATTCCATCTTGATGCCCTTCACTATGGTAGGCACCGGGCGGGAAAAAGCCTCGCCCATAAAAATCGACATCAAATCCGAGTTTTCCCATGGAGGGAATCAATCTTGCCGAAAAGTTCTTTTCGTCATCGTGATTGATGGCAGTGTAAAGAGCAGCAAAGTCCTTTTGGACTTCAGTGTAAAGTCCCGTAAGCACCTTGTCACTGGCTTCGACGTATTTATCAGATACCTGACGGGCGATTTGAGCCTGTGCCGTAGCGGACTTTTCCGCACGTTTGGCTTCGCGCCATACGTCGAGACGCTCCTGGGCGATGGCAAGAAACTCACGTGCCGCATCCTGTTTGGTCGGTTCTGGCAGAGCGGAAACGACTTTTTCAAAGTCACTAATGGCGCTGGTGACCGATGGTGGCACAGTAGCCATACGAGTGAGTATTGCCATCGTCTCAGTAAGCGGCAGCAAATTCGACAAAACCTTAATTGAGGTGCGACAAAAAGAACTGTAATCGTTGCATGCTTGAATTGCAATCGGAGGTTTCTGCAAATTCGCATACCTGACCAGGGTATCCATTGCGGCTTGCACCTTTCGCAAGGTCGCAATCAATGGTTCCATTTGTTTTTCAACATCTTTGCGTTTTTCGGACAAATCTTTTAGCTGATTAAGTTTTGCATGAGCACGCTTCCTTAATAGTTCCTGGTCCCATTCGGCATCACAAAACGGACAAGTGTCATCTCCAATCAATGACAATCCTGTAGTAAAAAAATTCTCTCTAGTTACACCTGTTATAAAAGCAGGGTTCGCAGCCAGGGTTTCCAATTCACTGATGAGCTTACCAATTTGTGGTTGGGTGGACTGGTTAGAAATTTCATTGAGAGCTTCCCGAGCCGCTTGAAAATCCACCATCGCCTGTGCCTTCGGAATCAGTTGGGGCTTTGCTGTAGCAGGTGTCGCCATTCCATCCTTGAGGGAGGTGGTGGCTGTAAGTTCAAGTAATTCAGGGAGACCAAGGATTGCCCGCTGGGCATTGGTAATAAAAAGAATATTCTCCTTGTTAAATTCAGCGATAGAAAGCGCACGCAAAAGATTGTCCTGGGCTGTTTTGACTGGTTGAGAAATCATTTTAGACTGCTTCTCAGCACCATTTGCAATTTTCTGGAATATTGCCCTAACCTCCTCAATCTTATCAAGATGTAGCAACGCTTGTACTTCCTCGTTACGCTTTCCTGGGGTAGCCAGTACGTAGCGAATTAGCTCTCGCCGGGAAAGGACAATTTCAGGATGTGTTTCGACACCCTGGAGTATTTTGAGAACATCAGGATCATTCGGTGTTACTTTGGCCGTCCCTGGTGTTTTGGCTGTTCGTTCGATAACAACAGTTTTCTTGAGACTTGGAATTGTTAGTTTAATGGTGACAATTGCTTTTGCCGGATCATTTCGTTTATCAACATGTGGAGCATGTTGTTTTAGGGTAATTTCCCCACGACCTTCACCAGCCAATCGGGAAATATTCCCGGTAAGCACAAATTCCAGAGCATCTACGACACCGCTCTTTCCGGTGCCATTCGGACCACATATGGCAAAATTCTTGCCCTTAAAGTCCAAGGTGAGATTACGGATGCCCCGGAACTCCTGAATTGTCATTGAATCAATGTAAATCATGGCATTGATTCCTCAATCAAAGATTGCTGCTTTCAAGGCAACCTCAGTAAGCACCTGCTTTTCTAACAGTGCTTTTCTGAGCCGTTCCACCAATTCAGCAGAAGCCTTGCCTTCCGTTAAGTTAGCGAGAAATGTTTTGTAAACCAGCTCTGGGACATCGACATTTGCTGGTGTCGCTTGTTGTGTTGACATGCATAAAGATTAGCTCACTGAATCATTTTTGTCGAGCAATAAACCCGTGTGCTTTTTGTTTGAATGGATTCAAATGGTCTTTTTTATCCTTAACGCCACCACCAGTGCCACAGCATCAAAAATGTCCATTTGGTAATGTTCACTCATCCATGGTTTTCGTTTCGGCGGCAGAAATGAACCGAGTTCATCTGGAAACCGTTTGGCAATGATTTCAGCCAAAGCATGTTTTGTCCCATGAGCGTTACCAAAATAAACGCGACGTAATTTTTCAGCGGACAATAATACAACTCTGATGTTTCGAGCCGTGGCCACCTTAACGATTTGCTGACTGAGTTTTTGTATTCGAGGATATCGACGAGAGTTCTTAGCCGAAGTATCTGGCAAAACCAATACCTCCGGTTGGTAATGAGCAATCAGCTTTTCCACTTTTGCAAGCGATTGGGCGTTTTTGTCCCCTTTGACAGTTTTGACGCCCCAATCAACCAGCGTTTCCTGTCCTTCTAAAACAGCAAAGCCGACGCCCCTGGCGGTGGGTGCGATGCCCAATATTCGGAAGTGTTTCGGGTGGATATGATTCATGTTTAATTTTTAGATTTATTGGCGATAGTAGTAAGGAGTTGACGACGGATAACTGTTCGACGATTGGATTTATTTCGATCCATTTTGTGCGAGAGGACTTTGGCTCGTGCAGCAACTTTCTGTTGAACTTGTTGATGGAGACCCACAAAGAGATCGCTGGTTGGTTTCTGAAAGACCACTTCATACGCCAAGGCTGTCGCTAGATTTGGTACACGAACAAACCGTTCATAGCGACATACCTTGTCTCCATTTCGTGTTCCCAAAAGGAAAGCCACGTCCTTTTGTGAGAGCGCCAGGCGTTTACGGTTTGATCGTAAATAATTGGATAGTTGTGCCATGGGAGTGAATACGAACTCATTGTGAATTCAAAGTTAGAGTATCGGATTGTTAAAATTACCAAAGGAGGTAATTCTTGCCGTTTCCGGCAAGTTTTATAAAAAAACACCGAGTTTGATGCTCGGTGGTCAGGAGTATATTATAATATAAAACCGTGTTTTTGTCAATTCGTCCACCGCAAACATAAATATGCCGTAATTGGCAAAACTCCCCTCCTTTCAGCATCACCCTTGCACCAGTAAAGTGGCTGGCATGACAACACCACAACAATTGAGCCGCGAGGCTATCGAGGAATTCAGAAAAATTTACCAGGAGGAATTCGGAGAGCGTCTTTCCGATGATGAAGTCCAGGAAATCGCCATGCGCTTGCTGCGATTCTTTGGAATTTTGAATGACTCCCTTCATACGGAAAACTCCCGGAAACAATGATCCGTTTGACGGGAAATTTTTGTCGGGTTAGCATGACCTTGTAACAGCTCAAGGTCATTTATCATTCTCAATTCATCATTCATCACCATGCCAGGATATTTTATCTACTGCCGCAAATCATCCGAAGCCGAAGATCGGCAGGTTCTTTCGATTGAATCTCAAATCCGAGAACTGGAGCAGTTGGCTGCGAAACTAAATTTGCAAGTGACTGAAGTGTTGACCGAATCCAAATCTGCCAAAGATCCAGGTCGTCCGGTATTTAATAACATGATGCAGCGCCTTTACCGTGGTGAAGCCGCCGGCATCATTTGTTGGAAGCTTGATCGTCTTGCGCGTAACCCTGTAGATGGTGGTTCCATTATTTGGGCGATAAAGCAGCATGGCATTAAGGTCATGACCCAGGCCCAAAGCTTTGCCAGAGAGGATGATAATATCATTCTCATGTATATCGAATTCGGCATGGCACAAAAGTATGTCGATGATTTGAGCAAGAACGTAAAACGTGGGCTCAAAACCAAAATTGAAAACGGGTGGCATCCATGCCTGGCACCAATTGGATATTTAAACCACACGAACAAGATCACTGGAGAAAACACTCTGATTAATGATCCTGAAAGATTCCCGTTGGTTCGGCGAATGTGGGACTTAATGTTGACCGGGCTATATACCCCACCAAAGATTCTTGAAATCGCTAATCAAAAGTGGGGGTTCCGAACAAGGCAAACACGCACGAAAGGCAACAAACCAATCAGTCGAAGCACAATCTACCAGATTTTCACCAAACCTTTCTATTATGGTTGGTTTGAATACCCCGCTGGCAGTAGCCAGTGGTATCAAGGAAAACACGAACCAATAATCACCGAAGCCGAATATGACCGGGTGCAAACCTTGCTTGGACGCCATGGTAATCCGCGCCCTCAATCGCATCATGATTTTGCCTTCACTGGGCAAATTCGCTGTGGGGAATGCAATCAGATGGTAACTGCCGAAGAAAAGCATCAGCTCATATGCAGTCACTGTCGATTCAAGTTCGCATATCGTTCGCGCAATACCTGCCCGCGTTGCGCAACTCCAATTGAAAAGATGAAGAATCCGTTGTTTCTCCGATACGTGTATTATCATTGTTCCAAAAGTAAACGACCACTGTGTGCGCAGAAATGTATCAGTGGTCAGGAGCTTGAAAAGCAGATTGGGACGTATCTTGCACGGATCAGTATTTCGGTAAAATTCAAGGATTGGGCGATTGGTTTTGTACGTGAATATTACGCAAATGAAAGTACAGCGCGCAACGAAATCATTCAGGCCAACGAGAAAGCATATCAGGATTGTATGCGACGTATTGATAACCTGGTTAAACTACAAACGTCTCCAGACAATGCAAACGGTGCCTTATTATCCAACCAGGAATACGGTCAGCAGCGATTTGCACTGTTAAAGGAAAAGGCCGCCTTGGAGGAATTGATGCGAGATGCCGGGCACCGAGTTGAGCAGGCATTGAAACTCACGGAAAAATTCTTTGAGTTCGCATGTATCGCCCAAACTTGTTTTGCGAAAGGCGATACCATGACCAAAAAGGTGATTCTTGATGCCATTGGATCGAACCTGGTTTTAAAGGATAAAAAACTCATTATTGAAGCCAAAAAACCGTTCTTCATTCTAGAAAAATCCAATTTCGGTGAAGCATTGGAAATTGAATCAATCGAACCTAAAAATACCCGCCTGCCATATATACAAAAAGAGGCTTTCGCCTCTCCTCGTCCCATTATGCTCCCTAAACTACACGACGTTAGAACATTACGACATAGAAATGAATATATCGTCAACTCAATACACCACTTCTTTAGAAGTGTCTGTAATTCCCCTTCATTTAAATCGTCTGACTGGGTGTTTCTAATACATGAGGATAATATAGATGATTCAAAGAACTAACGAAGACGCACAGATTTGTCAGAAGCGACAAACCTGTAAAGACTGCTTGTATTCGACATAATCCCATGCTGGGAAATGAAAGCATGAGCTTGTTGACGAATCCACGGCTGAGAAGTGCGACATAGATATTTACACAACCCTTGTTGCGCCACGTAAATAGTTGGAATTTCGCCTGCTATTGGTTGGCGTCTGGTCAAGTGGAATGCATTTGCTTCTATTAATTTTATAGCTTATGTAGTTTGACGATTTTAATAATATCATCATAAAGGCCGTTATCATCTTTTTTGTTCGGGCCGTAAGATTGAATCATTATACTATTGCCATTACTAACAAAAACGAATCGTATTACATTTCCCCATTCATCAATAATATCCCGATTATCGTTCGTCTCGTATCGTCCTGGTACATAATATTGCCTGTTATTTGGATTGTTCGTTTTTTCTGTGCCTGTTATTTTCAATGACAGTTTGTTGAGATCAAGCCCGTTTGTGTTTGTTTTTTCAGATAAATATTTTTCTATAGCTATTCCTAGTGAATCTACTTGGAATCGAGTCGCTATCCCTCTGTGAAAATGCATTGTATAATATTCAAGTGTAAACACTACACTTATCGCCACTAAGCAGCCATAAAAAATGTGCCTTGTGTTTACCAAGCGCCCCATCGTTGATTTGTTTTTACAAATTTTCATTACCGATCATCAAATTCGGATCCATTACCAGTTTCACTCACGGTTCCTTCGATAGTGACTGGATCATTCCACCATATATTTAAAAAGCTAACGTCAACGAAAAACCCAGTTACCCAGCCTTTTGAAGACACATTAAGGTTCCAGTAAGTTTTAGTAGGGTCGGATAAATAAGTTTTTTCAGGCAAGCCGCTAAACTTTCCGACAGTGCTACACCCGTAAAGTACCATATTCCGTATTTTGTATGGTGAATATCTGCCAGGGCGTACAGTGTCATTATTGTTCTGTTTACCTCCTGGTGCTAGCACTTGAGGATATCCATCAAGACCATGTCCGCCATACATATATATATAAATTCCATCTGTACGTAAATGGTCCTTGATTTGAAGCGATGTTACATTATCATACAGTGCTACATAATAGCCTTCGTCTTCCAATGACGCTGCCGCCAAGCGCAAAGAATCCTGCAAGCGCACAAGAAGAGACGAGAATTCCATGCTGTAAGGAACAAACTTGTTTCTTCCAAGATCGACAAATACTAAATTGGGAACTGTATAAGTCGTGTTAGGAGTTAATGATGTAATAGATTTCCCATTAATATCGCGGAGCCACCCCTTCACGCCAAGTGCATCTGTCGCATCTAATTGAAGTGTTTCAGCTAGGCTTGATATGGTATCGCCCGTTTCGGAACACACCTTGGCACGTGGTTGGTTGGATTTGCGTTCAACCTTAGTCCAAAGACCTAAATAATCATTTTGCGATATAGGGTTGTTTTTAACAAACCCATATAAATTCATGCCGCCCTTGATTCCAATCGGATCCCTACTCATCCATTTCTCCATTTCCGGCTCATAAAACCGATACCCGTAATAATACCGTTTGGTTTCCCAATCGTAATACTTGGTCGAAAACAGGAAATTAAACTCCCTGGCCATCGGCCCCGTCGCCCGAATGACCACCCCAAACG